>VEOV01000127.1 GCA_012026855.1 Geobacter sp. | reverse complement strand
GTCCTGCTCCATCCGGATAAAAACAGGGTGCCGTTTCCGTTGGTGCTGCTGACAGAAGCGGGCAGCGAAGCAGAGGTTGTTGACGCCATCAAGGCAGGGGCGGTTGACTATCTGATCAAAAGCCCGGAACTGCTTGCCAACCTGCCCAGAGTGATTGACCGGGCTTTGCGGCAGTGGGGCTGTGTCATCCGGCAGAGACTTACCGAGGATGCCCTCAGGGAGAGCGAAGACCGCTTCCGCTCGATTTTTACCACTGCCGCTGCCGGCATGGTGCTCATTTCTCCCTTTCAAAATGTGATCCAGGTCAATCCTGCGTTCTGCCGATTTATCGGTTGTGATGAAGCCGAACTTCTCAACCGGAGTATCTTTGATTTCACCCACCCCGATGACAGGGAAAAAATTCAGCAACTCTATGATGCCATGTTCTCCCAGCAGCTGGGCTCAGCTGACTGTGAAAGAAGATACCTGCGCAAGGATGGTACCACTGTCTGGGGGCACGTTTCAGTTGCCTGTGTTACGGGAGGGGACGGACGCCCATCCTACTGTATTGCCCTTGTCCAGGATATCAGCCTCAGAAAGGCCCTCGAAGAGAAGCTGCTCCTGGCCAACCGTGAGCTGGATGCCTTCGTCCATACCGTTTCCCATGACCTGCGTTCCCCGCTGACACCGATTATCGGCTACCTGCAGTTTATCTTCGAACAGCACGCCGACCTCCTCAAACCACCCCTGGACGACTTGCTGCAGGAGGTTTTGAAGGAGGGGGAGCGGATGCATACCATGCTTGAGGACCTGCTTGCCCTGGCCACAGTCGGCAGCGTGACCCCTCCGTCCGAGCCGGTCAGCGGCGATGACATCATGCGCACTGTGCTGCTGCGCTACTCAGCCTGCATGGACAACGGCCAGGATGTCCGGTTTACATCTTTGCCGGATATCCTTATGCCCAGGACACTCTACCTACAGATCATTGACAATCTGGTGGGCAATGCCCTGCATTACTCCAGCGGAGGAAGTGTCGAGGTCTCAGGCAGCAGGACAGGTGGGCTGGTCAGGCTTTCCGTCAGGGATCATGGCCCCGGAGTAGCTGATGCAGAGAAAGAGCGGATCTTCGAGCTCTTCTACAGGGGGGTGGCCGGCAAGAAAACGACCGGTACCGGCATCGGCCTGGCCACGGTCAAGAAAATTGCCCTGCTCCACAGCGGCCGTGCCTGGGGCGAAGATGCCCCAGGCGGTGGCAGCATCTTCAACGTCGAGCTTATGGACAGCCTATAGCTTCACCAGCTCATACTCCCTGCTGCCGATTCCCATCTTCTCTGCATGATCAAGTTGAATCTCCCAGTCAATCTCCGGATGTACCCCTCTGAACTTGTCTCCGCCCGGTTCATGGCCGCTGGCCAAGGCAGTATGCTGATTGCCGACGGCGGCGTTGACCAGATCGGCGCAGGCCTGGTCGATTGCAACCGGGTCGGTTGAGACGCAGATGCCGATGTCGTTGACAATCGGTGCATCGGCATGGCCGTAGCAGTCACAGGCCGGCGAGACCTGGGTGATGAAGTTGATGAACAGGGTTTTGCCCGACTTGTTGCTGACTGCTCCGGCCGCATACTCAGCCATTTTTTTCATTACCAGGGCCGAACTTTCATTCCACTGGACATTGATGGCCTTCTGGGGGCAGGCGGTAATGCATCTGCTGCAGCCGACGCACGCTTCGACACTGATGTGGGCCTTGCCGTCAACCATGGGGATTGCATTGTGGGCGCAGGCCTTGATGCAGGCGCCGCAGCCGTTGCAGATTTTTTCAGCCACTTTCGGGGCAACGGTGGAGTGCTGCTGCATTTTCCCCTTGCGGCTGGAGCACCCCATGCCGAGATTTTTCAGGGCACCGCCAAAACCGGTCAGTTCGTGGCATTTGAAGTGGGATACGGCGATCAGGGCATCTGCCTCAACTATTTCCGCGCCGATGCTGACGTTTTTCAAAATCTCGCCGTCTATCCTTACATTGACGGCGTTCTGTCCCTTGATGCCGTCGCACATGATGAGCGGCGCATTGACCACCGCATAGGCGAAGCCGTTTTCAATGGCACATCTCAGGGCCGATACGGCTTCCTTGCGCTCTCCGGGATAAAGGGTTGAAGAGTCGGTCAGAAATGGCTTGGCCCCGGCTTTGGCGAGTTCGTCGACAATTCTCCTGATGAAAATCGGCCTGATGAAGGCATGATTACCCCGCTCGCCGAAGTGCAGTTTGATAGCGGCCAGATCCCCTTCGGAGACGATGTTGCCGACGCCGGCCGACTGCATCAGCCTGGCAATCTTGGCAAAAAGGTTCTCTTTGTATCCTGCTCTCATGTCGGCGAAAAAGCCTGTTGCTCCCATCCGTAGGCTCCTTTGCGGCTGAATTGATTGGCAAACATTATACAGGCACCGGTAAAAGATTAAAGTCTTATTGCGATTCTCTGAAAATATGTTATCAATCCTAATGTAGAATTTTTGTCGAAATTATCTGTCAGGAGAGGCAATGGAAGAGCGTCAGCAGGAACGTGAACTCTGGATATTGGGGCTCGGAGAGCGGATAGACAGGGGGGCAATTGTTTGCAGTTATCTTGCCGAGGCAGGGTACTGGGCACGGACCGCCAAATTGGAAGATCTGGCGGACAAACATCCCCTGGGGATAATTCTCGATATTTCACCCCAATCCCAGGATGGTTGGGGCATCCTGGCGGCGATCAAGAGTTCACCCGCAACCAGGGATATTCCGGTCCTGCCGGTATTTCTGAGCGAAAAGGGGAAGGTCGGCGGCGCTTTTCCGGTTGCCGGTTTTTTCCTGACCCCGGTCAACAAGGAGCATCTCATTGACAAGCTTGCCGTCATGGGCCTCTCTGAAGATGCTGATGATTACGACCTGCAGGCAATGCTGGTTACCCGCAAGGGTGATGAAGAGATTGCCAGGGCAGTAACCGAGATCGGTTTTACCCTGGTCAGCGCCTATTCAGCCAAGGAGGGGGTGGCGATTGCCACTACTGTTCACCCCTATATCATTTTTACCTCATTCATGCTCCCCGATTCCTCCGCGTTTGAATTCCAGGAGCGGTTAAGGCTTTATCCCCAGACCCGGAATATCCCTTTCTTCATCCTGTTGAAAGATTGCATGAAGGATGGCGAGCGATTTGCAATGAGTAGAAGTGTCGAGCACCTTGTCCGGAAGAAAGAGCTGTCCAAAGAGGAATTTCTCGGGTTTTTCAGGAAAAAGTGATTATTGCAGCTTGCCGGTTTCTGCCGGCAGTGCTGTTTTTGTGTGCAAATCTTGAAAAAATGCCTAATAATTAAGCATTGAAAAATTGCCGACCACTCCACAGTTTTCCATCGGTGTGTTCCCATGCCTGTAACAGTCTGATAACAAACAATAATTG
>VEOV01000015.1 GCA_012026855.1 Geobacter sp. | reverse complement strand
GGCGAAGGGAAGCGGCCGGTGATGGTCGCCGGCCCCTGTGCCGTAGAAAGCGAAGCCCAGATCCTGAAAACAGCCAGGGCAGTGAAAAAGGCCGGGGCTGACCTGCTCCGCGGCGGCGCCTTCAAACCCCGCACCGGCCCCCACACCTTCCAGGGGTTGCGGGAAGAGGGGCTCAGGCTGCTGGTCATGGCAAGGGAAGAGACCGGCCTCCCTATTGTTACCGAAGTAATGAGCCCGGACACCGTCGGTCTGGTGGCCGCCTCTGCCGACCTGCTGCAGATCGGTGCCCGCAACATGCAGAACTTCGACCTGCTGCGCGAAGTGGGCAAGATCAAGAAGCCGGTGCTGCTGAAGCGAGGCATGAGCGCCTCCCTGGAGGAGTTTCTCGCCGCCGCCGAATATATCCTGGCCGAGGGGAATCCGAACGTCATCCTCTGTGAGCGTGGCATCAGGACCTTCGAAACCGCCACCCGCAACACCCTGGACCTCTCCATCGTGCCGCTGATCAAGGAGATTTCCCATCTGCCGGTGATGGTCGACCCGTCCCATGCCACCGGCAAACGGAGCCTGGTGGCCCCTATGTCAAAGGCGGCCCTGGTCTCCGGAGCCCACGGCGTGCTGGTGGAAGTTCACCCCGAGCCGGAAAAAGCCCTGTCCGACGGACCGCAGTCCCTGACCTTTGCCGGCTTCGAGCAGCTCATGGCCGAGCTGAAACGGCTCAATACCTATCTCGGATTTTAAGCGGTTTCTCTGGACTATTGACCCGGAGCCCTGCACTGTGGCAATATTAGCTGGTCTAAACACACAATCAAACCTGGAGGGGTGAACATGATCAAACGTATGGCAAAGCTTCTTTTGACAGTAACATTAATTTCAAGCCTGGCTGCGGCTCCGTGCAGTGCTGCTGAGAGCGCTTTCCAGGAGGCCTTCAGCAACGCATTCTACGGCGGTCTTCTCGGCGGTCTGGCAGGTACGGCGCTGCTTGTGTTCGCCAACAAACCTGCCGATCACGTCAACTACATCTACTACGGCGCCGCCGGCGGTGTCCTGGTCGGTGCTGCCTTCGGTCTGGCCAAATCATCCAAGTCCCTGGTCTCCATCGAGAACGGCAACGTAAAGGTTGCCATGCCGACCATCAAGCCTGAACTGCAGAGGACTGACGCCAAAGGCCCCGTAGGGCTGCTGGTCAAGGCTGATCTGCTCAGCGCCAGTTTCTAGAAGTCAGTTAACCAGCAGTTAAAACTGCAAAGCTGCAACTAGCTGAGGAAAATCAGTGCTAGTTGCAGCTTTTTTTATTCGCCCTCGCATGCGACCTCCGCACATATTGAAAAACATCCTGTGCTGCTATAGTCACAAATACTTCAAGTAGCCAGTGTTCACGGAAATATCTAAACCCAGCCACCCTTGACAGGGGGGATGCCTTGAAATCTCACCTGTCAAGGGATATTGAGAGGGGTTTACTGCGAAAGGTTAAGAGTTACATGGCAATGGATTATATTTGGGCTAATGTATCGCTGAAATCGATGCAACTTATCATATTTATCGATATTTACAATTTGACATCGCAGCAAATCTGAATAATAGTCTTTTGGCCTTTGAAAGAGGCAGAAGAACTATGATGGGGTGTCGCCAAGTGGTAAGGTAACGGACTCTGACTCCGTCATTCGCAGGTTCGAATCCTGCCACCCCTGCCATTTCTTTGGACTCGTAGCTCTGTTGGTAGAGCAGGCGACTCTTAATCGTCAGGTCGGTGGTTCGAAGCCAACCGGGTCCACCATCTATCCCCCCTGCATTACCTCAAACCTTAGTAATATCACTGGCATCAATGGCGCTTCGATTGCGCGAGCGCTGAAGCTCAGCCGCGCCGGAATAAGTCTGGCGGCACTCAGAGGCCAGGAGATCTACAACATGACGCCGGCGTTGCAAAAGGTTGCACCTGGTTTACTAACTTAACAACGTCCCCCAAAGTCCCCCCCACCGCCCGGCAGCGCAGTGCGAGATAGTGACCGCCTTTGAGAAAAGCGCCGCGGATGAGACCCCTGAATGACCTCCTGAAACGGACGGATTCTCACAGGATATTGCGAACGGCCGGGAGGCTGTTAAGATTAGTATTAATAAGGCTCTAATTTTATTAAGCGCAATTTTTGCATGCCGTGATCGGTAGAGGCAAGGAGAGACGCGGTGCGAGCGCCACAACCAATGAACACCACTCGAACGGACAGGGACACAACGCGGATTGCCGGGCAGATTGTCGATGTTGTTGGCGGCGAGATTTTTTCCGGAACAATGGTCATTGCCGGCGGCCGGATTGTGGCCGTGGAGCGGACGACCGACGTGCCGGACCGCTATCTGCTCCCCGGATTCATCGATGCCCACGTCCACATCGAAAGCTCGATGCTGTTGCCGACGGAGTTTGCCCGGATGGCGACCATTCACGGCAGCATCGGCGCCGTCGCCGATCCCCATGAGATCGCCAACGTCACCGGTATCGACGGAATCCGCTTCATGCTGGACAATGCAGCCCTCACCCCCTTCCACTTCTGTTTCGGCGCTCCCTCATGTGTGCCGGCCACGCCGTTCGAATCCTCCGGAGCCGTGCTGGGACTTGCCGAAATCGACGAACTGCTGCGGATGCCGGAGATCGGCTACCTTGCGGAAATGATGAACTATCCCGGCGTGATCGAAGAGGATCCGCTGGTGATGGGAAAGCTGGCCCTGGCCCGTACGCACGGCAAGCCGGTGGACGGCCACGCCCCGGGACTGAGGGGGGTCGCGGCCGAACGCTATGCAGCGGCGGGCATCGGCACGGACCACGAATGCTATAGCCTTGAGGAAGCGCTCGACAAGATCGGTTGCGGCATGCAGATTCTCATCCGCGAGGGGAGCTCCGCCCGCAACTTCGACACCCTCCTGCCGCTCCTGGAGAGCCATCCCGACCGGGTCATGTTCTGTTCCGACGACAAGCACCCCGATGATCTGCTGCATGGCTACCTCGACACCCTGATCCGGCGGGCCATTGCCGCCGGCTGCGATCCGTTGGCGGCAATCCGCGCCTGCACCCGCAACCCGGTACGCCATTACCGGCTGGCGGTCGGGCTGCTGCAGCCGGGCGATCCGGCCGACTTCGTCATTACCGACAACCTGCGCGATCTGACCATCCTCGCCACCTATATCAACGGCGACAAGGTTGCCGAAAACGGCACGGCGCTGCTGCCGAAGCTGAGCGAAATACCGGTCAACAGC
>VEOV01000145.1 GCA_012026855.1 Geobacter sp. | reverse complement strand
GGGAAGAATCGGGCGGCCTGGGGGTCAAGGGGCATATTCCTGAGCGGGACGGCATCCTCATGGGACTGCTGCTGCTGGAAGCCATGGCCATGTCGGGCAAGGGGCTGAAACAGCTGCTGGACGAGACCATGGATGAAATCGGCCACTTCTACTACCGGCGCATTGACGCCCAGATAGAGCAGACTGCCAAGGAGCGGCTCATTGCCCGGCTGCAGGGGGAGAAGCTGACCACCATTGCCGGCAGAACAGTCAGCGCCACCAATTTCAGTGACGGCTTCAAGTTCATCTTTGAGGACGGCTCCTGGTTGCTCATCCGCCCCTCCGGCACCGAGCCGGTGCTGCGGCTTTACAGCGAGGCAGGCAGCACGGCTGAAGTGGAGCAACTGCTGGCTGCCGGAAGAGAAATCGCCGGAGTTTAGATAATGGCTCACGATAAGATTATTATAAAGGGTGCCTGCGAGCACAACCTCAAGTGTATCGACGTGGAGATTCCGAGGGACCAGCTGGTGGTAATCACCGGTCTGTCCGGTTCGGGCAAGTCCACCCTGGCGTTTGACACCATCTATGCCGAGGGGCAGCGCCGCTATGTGGAATCCCTCTCCGCCTATGCCCGCCAGTTCCTGGAGCAGATGGAAAAGCCGGACGTGGAGTCCATCGAAGGGCTGTCACCGGCCATCTCCATCGAGCAGAAGACCACCAGTAAAAACCCCCGCTCCACCGTCGGCACGGTCACCGAGATCTACGACTACCTGCGGCTGCTCTTTGCCCGCATCGGCAAACCCCACTGCTACGAGTGCGGCAAGCTGATCACCTCCCAGCCCGTCTCCCAGATGGTTGACCAGGTGATGAATCTGCCAGAAGGAACCAAGCTGCAACTCCTCTCTCCCATGATACGGGGCCGCAAGGGGGAGTATAAAAAAGAGCTGCACAACCTGCGCAAGGAAGGCTTTACCCGGGTCATCATCGACGGCAAGCCGCTGGAACTGGCCGAAGAGATCGTCCTGGACAAGAACAAGAAACACGACATTGACATCGTCGTTGACCGGTTGATCGTCAAGGCAGGGATCGAGCGCCGCCTGGCTGACTCCTTTGAAACCGCCCTGCATCACGCCGAGGGGATCGCCAAGGTGGCGATCATCGACGGCGAAACCACCCTCTTCTCCGAAAACCTGGCCTGCATCGACTGCGGCATCTCCTACCCGGAAATGACCCCGCGGATGTTCTCCTTCAACAACCCCTATGGCGCCTGCCCGGACTGTACCGGCCTGGGGACGCGGATGTATTTCGATGCCGAGCTGGTAGTGCCCAACCCTGATCTCTCCATCCGTGAAGGCGCTATCGCTCCGTGGGAGAAGCGGCTCTCCGGCTGGTACCACCAGACCCTGGAGGCGCTGGCCAAGGCGTACAAATTTGACATCCGCACCCCGTTTCGTGACCTGCCGAAAGCAGCCCAAGAGGTCATTCTCCACGGTTCCAAGGGGGAGAAGGTAGAGTTCTGGTGGGAAGAGGATGGCGGCCGGAAACATACCTACGAAAAGGAGTTTGAAGGGGTTCTGAACAACCTGCAGCGCCGCTACCTGGAGAGCGAGTCGGAATCTGTCCGCGAGGATCTGGAAAAGTACATGAACGTCATGCCCTGCCCGACCTGCCATGGCGCCAGATTGAAGAAAGAGTCGCTCTTTGTCACCGTGGCGGAGAAGAATATTCGTGAGGTGACCGCCCTCCCCATCCGCGATGCCCTGACTTTTTTCGCCGAGCTGGAGCTATCGGACAAGGATGCCGAAATCGCCCGCCGTATCCTGAAGGAGATCCGGGAAAGGCTCGGTTTTCTGGTCAATGTCGGCCTGGACTACCTCTCCCTGGACCGGACTGCCGGCACCCTCTCCGGCGGCGAAGGGCAGCGGATCCGCCTGGCGACCCAGATCGGCTCCTCCCTGGTGGGGGTGCTCTACATCCTGGACGAACCATCCATCGGCCTGCACCAGCGGGACAACGCCCGGCTGCTCATGACTCTGATGCATTTGCGGGACATCGGCAATACGGTGCTGGTGGTGGAACATGACGAAGAGACCATCCTGGAAGCTGATCATGTCATCGACATGGGGCCTGGCGCCGGCATCCACGGGGGCGAAGTGGTGGCCCAGGGAACGCCGCGGCAGATCATGGAGAGCCCGGAGTCACTGACCGGCAAGTACCTGTCCGGCGAGCTGGCTATTCCGGTACCTCTTGAGCGGCGGCGCAGCAAGAACTCGATCACCATTGTCGGCGCGGCGGAGAACAACCTGAAGGATCTGACGGTGGAGATTCCCATGGGGGTCATGACCTGTGTCACCGGGGTTTCCGGCTCGGGCAAATCGACCTTGATCATTGACACCCTGCACAAGGTGCTTTCCCAGCGGCTCTACCGGAGCCGGGAGAAATCGGGCGCGGTCAGGGATGTCCTCGGCCTGGAGCTGCTGGACAAGGTGATCAACATCGACCAATCCCCCATCGGCCGCACCCCCCGCTCCAATCCGGCCACCTACACCGGC
>VEOV01000177.1 GCA_012026855.1 Geobacter sp. | reverse complement strand
TTCAATATCAATCTGGCCGGCCTGCTGGATCCCATTGCCATTCTGCTGCGGGGGCTGACCTTCTTTCTCCACCCCCTGCTGGGTGACGCTGTGCGCGGCAGCTGGCGGGCCCTGTACGGCATCATGGGTGAGCAGCGCGACCTGCTGGCCCCCGGCTACCGGCTGATCAATGATTACCTGCTCCCCTTCCGCGAAGCCCTCTATCCCCTGGCCTTCACCTCAGCCGCCATCCTGCTGCTGGTCATTTTCCTGGAGCGTTACGGCGAGCGAACCTGGTGCCGCCGGCTCTGCCCCCTGGGCACGCTGCTTGGCCTGGCGGCCCGCTGGGCGCCGCTCTTGCGCACCCCTGACGCCCCCTGCTCGGCCTGCAACCGCTGCGCGCAAATCTGCCCGTCCGGCTTTGACCGGGAGCTCATGCAGAAGGAGGAGTGCTTCGCCTGCATGGCCTGTGAGGCAGCCTGCCCGACGAAAAAAGTCCGCTTCTCCTTCGGCCTGCTGCGGGAGGCAAAACCGGTCATGGAGCGGCGGGTGTTCGTGGGGGGTCTCTTTTCCGGCTTCCTGCTGGCCCGGCTGTTCCGCTATCGCGATCCCCTGGCCGAGTCGCGCCTGCTGCGGCCGCCGGGGGTAAGGAGCGAGGAGGATTTCCTCAAGAAGTGTGTCCGCTGCGGTGAGTGCATGAAAGTCTGCCTGAAGAGCGCCCTCTACCCGGCCTACTCCCAGGCGGGTCTGGAGGGGCTCTACACGCCGCTGCTCATCCCGCGCCTCGGCTACTGCGAATACAACTGCAACCTCTGCGGCCAGGTCTGCCCCACCGGTGCCATCCCCGATCTGCCTCTAGGGGAGAAGAAGCGCCAGGTCATCGGCAAAGCGGTCTTAGACAAGAATCACTGCATCCCCTTTGCCCGGCGCATAGACTGCATCGTCTGCGAGGAGCACTGCCCGATCCCGCAAAAGGCGATCCGGTCGGAAATTGTCACCATGAAAGGCTTTGACGGTGTGGAGCGGCAGGTGAAAGCCCCCTATGTGGTAGATGAGCTCTGCAACGGCTGCGGCATCTGCGAAAAGGTCTGCCCGCTGGAGGGGAAGGCGGCCATTGAGGTCTTTAGCGTCAAGGACAGGACACCGCTCAAGGACCCGGCCGCAGTTGTTGACAGGCCGGCGCCAATGGCGGATGATCCGTATCGATAGGGGAGGATATGAAAAAACTGCTTAGTTGGGGAGCTGTGGGCCTGTTGACCTCGGCACTGCTGGACCCGTTGATCTACTCCATGCTGGACAAGCCGGTGCCCTGGCTGCGGGATGTTCTCATGGCCGCAGCAGGGGCCGGCTGTTTCTATCTGCTGATCAAATATCGCGACTGGTTTTGAACCATGACGCTGCCTGATTTACCCTATTTCCCCAAAAATGGCGACAGCAGCAGATAACTGGCATAGGCGACGATGGCCGAAGCCGGGATGGTAAGCACCCAGGCGATGACGATGCGCTGGGCAACCCCCCAGTTAACGGCGGAAATCCTCTTGGACAGGCCGACACCGAGGATGGTGGAGGTGATGACATGGGTGGTGGAAACCGGCATGCCGAGGGATGACGCCCCGAGGATGACCCCGGCCGAAGCGGTCTCCACACAGAAGCCGTGTACCGGCTGCAGCTTGACGAAATCATGCCCCACGGTCTTGATGATCCGCCAGCCGCCGGCGGCAGTACCGATCCCCATGGAGACGGCACAGGCAATCTTCACCCAGGTCGGCACATCGAAGGTCGGGATCAGACCGTAGCTCAAGAGAGCCATGGTGATGACCCCCATGGATTTCTGGGCGTCGGCAGTGCCGTGGGAGAAAGCCATGAAAGCCGCCGAAACCACCTGCAGACGGCGAAAGCCCTTGTTAAGGCCCGAAGGCGCCTTGTTGCGGAACAGCCAGTAGATGATCACCATGAAGATGAAGCCGAAGATGGTACCGATAACCGGCGAAATGATCAGCGCCAGGATGATCTTCTTCAGCCCGGCCCAGTGCAGGGCCGCCATGCCGGCGTGGGCCATGACCGCCCCCATGAGACCGCCGATGATAGCGTGGGACGAGGAGGAGGGGAGTCCGTAGTACCAGGTGATGATGTCCCAGATGCTCGCCCCGAGGATCCCGGCCAGCACCACCATCTGGGTGACATGGTCCTTGTCGACGATCCCCTTGCCGATGGTTGCCGCCACCTTGGTGGAGATCATGGCGCCGGCAAAATTGAGAAATGCCGCCATGAAAATGGCTGCCTTGACCGTCAGCGCCCGGGTGGAGACGCAGGTGGCAATAGCATTGGCAGTATCGTGAAAACCGTTGATGTAGTCGAAGGCCAGTGCTGCCAGGATTACCAGCACCAGCATGATCATGGTTGCATCTAACATAAATTCCTCTTGAAAATTACAACGGCACATCATGAAGCTCCGGATGCAAGGCTTGCACAGCCTAAGGAGGGAGACGTAGCAGCGCTACGTCGCACCGACGCAGGATGGGCGTAACGCCGCAGCCGGACTTCAGGCGAAGCCGTTAAGCATTTTTTACTACCACGCTTTCCAGGATGTTGGCCGCATCCTCACACTTGTCCGTCGCCTTCTCCAGGGTCTCGTAGATTTCCTTCCACTTGATCAGCTGAATCGGGTCCCGCTCCTCGTCGAACAGCCGGCTGACCGCCTCGCGGCAGACCCGGTCGGCCTCGTTTTCCATGGCATTGATCTGCACGCAGTACTCGGCAATCGGCTCCAGTTTGCCGCCGATGACATGCAGCGCCCGGTTGATGGTTTCCGCCCCCTGGAGGATGAGGAAGGCCAGCTCACGCGCTTCCGCCGTGGTGGCCTCCACGTTGTACATGACGAACCGCTGGGCAGAACCGTCAATCAGGTCGAGAATGTCGTCCAGGGCACCGGCCAGGGAGTAGATATCTTCCCGGTCAAACGGGGTGATGAAGCTGGTGTTGAGCTTCTTGATGATTTCGTGGGTCTGCTGGTCGCCGCGATGTTCAATATCCTTGATCGCCTTCTGGCTGGCAACCGGATCGCTGTAGTCGTCGAGCATCTCCTTGAGGAGCTTGGCCCCCTCGACTATCAGTCCCCCCATCTCCTGAAACATCTGAAAAAACTTCTCTTCCTTGGGTATCAGTCCAAACATTGTCTTCCCTCTCTTTTTCGTTTCGTATCTGTAACTATAGCAAGTGAATGTTACAGCGATGTTACAATTCACCTAAGCTGATAATGTTAATGATTATATCACAGTATACCTTTCCTGCTTTCCCGCCAGAGTAAAGGCCCATCGCCCGACCCACCTTTTGCCTTTTTAGCAAAACCTCCTGATCCAGCGTCTTACTATTTAAGCGGATATTTGCGCAACTTTGATTTTAATGAAACACGAATGTAACAGCCGCCGCGTATTCTGACCGCCGTGGGAAATAATCAGAGTCAATAGGAGCCTGCAGATGGTGAGTCAGGAAAACATTATCCCGACTATCGGCGATATTATGCGACAGACACCGGCAATCGGCCCGGGAACCCTGGTGCGCGATGTCATGGAGCTTTTCCAGAACCAGCCATCCCTGCTCGCCCTGCCTGTTAACGATGCTGACCGTTATCTGGGGGTCATCAACCGCAAGGCCCTGTTTTTCGAGCATCTGGGGCGGCCGTTTGCGGTTGATCTGTACGCCAAAAAACCGATTACTTCACTGCTGGCCGACAACGGCTTCAATGTCGAGCCCGAGCTGGATATCAATGCCGCCCTGGGCAGACTCCTCGCCGTCGACCCCGAGCTTGCCATGGACTCTTTTCCGGTAGTGAGCGACGCACGCTGCCACGGTATCGTGGCCGTCTCCGATCTGATGATGCAGATCTCCCAAAGCCAGTCAGCCCTGCTCCAGACCCTTAAGCTGCTCAGCGCCAGAATCACCGAAGAGGTCGCCAAGGCCAGCATTATCCAGCGCGATCTGCTGCCGCCATCGGAACAGATCTTTGACGCCATTGAAATCAGCGCCGAATTGATCACCTCTTCGGAAATCGGCGGCGATTTTTATGACTATTTCAGGCTCGACGACGGCCGCATCGGCTTTGTCGTTGCCGATGTCAGCGGTCATGGCGTTCAGGCCGGCATGGTGACCAC
>VEOV01000070.1 GCA_012026855.1 Geobacter sp. | reverse complement strand
CCCAAGGGGTCCTGATCAGTTCCGACCGGTTTGGAGACGGGCCTGACGAACTGGGACGGCTCCTGATGAAAAATTTCATTATCACCCTGCTCGAACTCCCTAACCCGCCTGACAGGATTTTCCTGCTTAACAGGGGCGTTCTCCTGGCTACAGAGGGTTCTGAAACCATTGAACCCTTGACAAAACTGGCTGACGCAGGGATCGAAATATTTTCCTGCGGGGTCTGTCTGGATTACTTTTCAGTACGTGACAAACTTGCTGTAGGAGCGGTTACCAACATGTATACCATTGCTGAAGCACTGACCTCCGGCAACCTGAACAGAGTCTGAAAGGGATATTGTGATAACTGGTTTTAAAGGTATTCTCCCCGCAATTGACAGTGCGGCCTTCATTGCGCCAACAGCAGCAATTATCGGCGACGTGCAGATTGGCGCTCACAGCAGCATCTGGTTCAATGTCGTCATCAGGGGGGATGTAAACTTTATCCGGATTGGGGAAAGAACCAATATTCAGGATCTCTCCATGTTACACGTAACAGGCAGCAGAGGAGAAGGAGATCCTGGTCACCCGCTGATTATCGGTAACGATGTCACTGTCGGGCACAGGGTAACCCTGCATGGCTGCACCATAGAAAATGGCGCCTTTATCGGCATGAATTCCCTTGTTATGGACCGCTGCGTGGTCGGTGCCGGTTCTGTTGTTGCCGCCGGAGCACTCGTTGCGGAAGGCACAGTCATCCCGCCAGGTACTCTCTGGCTCGGCTCACCCGCAAAATTCAAAAGAGCGATTACCGCAGACGAGATTGCCCGCTTTGCCCGAATTTCAGGATCATACCTGAACCTGATGCAGGCCTATCTGACCTGAGAGACTGTTTCAAGTCCGCAAATGTGCCCACAGCTGCCAGGCGCCCTCCTAGAGACACAAGTAACGCGCTGGAATACTTGACCTTGTAAAAATAAGCGGCTAGTATGTTCGTTCTTGTACCTATGACATGCTAATGGCAGGAATCCTTTGAGCTCGAAAAAAACAAAACTTTTAGAAAGCGCTCAGAAAAACTTCCTCAAGGGTCTCTATGACCGTGCGGCCTCGGAATACAGACAGATCATTGAATTTGATCCGGCTGATGTCAGGCACAGGCAGAGGCTTGCTGAAATTCTTGCCAAAGCAAACAAGAAAGATGAAGCAATCAAAGAGTACACAACTCTTGCCAAAACTTACATCGACACTGTCCACTATCTGAAAGCTATTGCCGTTTACAAACAAATCCAGAAACTGGACCCGGCAAATCCTGAAATTTCCCTGACCCTTGCGTCCCTGAACGAAAAACAGGGGCTCAACGGCAATGCGATTGCCGAATATTCTGCCGCAATTCAAATCTTTGAAAGCAATGGCGAAAACACCAAATCATTGAAAGCCCTCGAATCGATGCTGGCAATTGATCCGAAGAATTCGGCTGCCAGGCTGAGACTTGCAGAAAAGTATTTCACCGTTGGTGACGAGCAGAAGTCAGCTGATATTTTCACGGAACTGGCAGCAGATCTTCGCAGGCGTGAAGATGACAGCGGCTTTGCCAGAGTGGCCGAAAAGATATCCCTCCTCTTCGGCAATGATGCCCAGAAGGTCTTCAAAAGAATCGCACCGGACGAACCGGCAGACTCGGCAGCAGAGGTAGAAGAGCCCCCCACGGCTATCATTGAGCCGCCTGTAGCGCCTGTAGACAACATAGTCGATGAGCCTGCGGCTTTTGCAGAGCCCCCTGAGAATGAAGAGCCTCAGCTTCAGGCTGAAGAGTTTGCCTATGATGAAATACTTGAAGATGCGGAACTGATTGAAGATATCCAGCCGCTTGATGATATCGAAGAGATCACCAACGAGACTGAGGATCAGGAGTGGGAAGAGGAGATTGACCTTGAAACGGCTGTTGCCACCGATGACTTCCAGATGGCGCCGGAAGCTCCTGCGGCAGCAGCAGTAGAGCCCCCTGAATTCGAGTTTGATGATGACACTGCCGATTTCCCGGCAGAACTTGATGACATTGAGCTGGAGATTGAGATTGAAGATACTCCCCAGGAGCTTCAGCAAGCTGACGGGCAGTTAGAACCGGCTGCCTCGGCAGGCCTCTTCGACCTCGGGGCAGAGATGTCACTTTTTGCCAATGAAATTGATTTTGATCTCCCCAGAGCCGAGCAGAGTGACAACGACTTCGATTTTACCAGCCCGACCGGCTTCAAAAAAGCGGACCTGGACAATGAAGACACGGAATCGCACTACAGCCTGGGGCTGGCCTACCGGGAGATGGGTCTTTACGATGAAGCCATCGGAGAGTTTACCGTCGCGTCAAGATCACCGGAAAGGAAAGTGGACTGCCTGATTCTCCAGGGAATCTGTTTCAGGGATATGGGCAATACCGCAAAAGCGCTGGAAATCTTCTCGGACACCATCAATCTTGGCGGGTTGAATGAAGATGAAATCCTTGGCATAAAGTATGAGCTGGCTACCTGCCGGGAAATAAGCGGCGACCAGGATGCCGCCATGGAACTGTACCGCGAAATCCTCGAAAAACGGCCTGACTTCAGCGATACCGCAGCAAAACTTGCCGCACTACGCAAGTAGTGCCAGCAGCTCGCCATGCCTTTTGATCCGTCTCTCCCCGTAAAGATCCGACTTATACGCCACAAAGGGAACTGATGCTGCAGAAGCAGCCTCGGCGTCCAGAGCAGAATCCCCCACGAAAAGCGCCTCTTCAGGCTTAAGTTTGAAATGGACCAGAATCCTGTTGAGCGGATCGGGGTGAGGCTTGGGAAAGGACGCTTTTGCAGCGGTCATGACAAAGCTGAAATAGTCGGCAAGTCTGAACTCTGCCAGCACGGCATCCATGGATGATGACCTGTTGGTGCAGACAGCCAGATGAACTCTCCCCTTGAGCGCTGCCAGGGTTGTTTCAAGTTCGTCCTCCATTTTCATGAGAGGCACCAGACTCGTGTAGTTTATCCCCTTTGCAATCTGCAGCGCCTTGGCGAAGCGCTCTTCATCCGGGAAATAATATTTCAGGACCTCCCGGTTGGCAAATGTGTGGATAATTCTCATCATTGTCGGGTCGTGCCTGTCCAGCTTCATTCCCATCTGACGGAATATCTCACCATAAAAGACACAGTTCGCCTCAATCGAGTCAAACATGACGCCATCGCAATCATAAATTACCGCCTTGATGCCGGCAACAGAAAGGCTCACTGCAGATTCTCCTTCAACTTGTCCAGATATTCCTCCCATTCAATGGGGAGTAGGTACTTTTTCCGGTTATTGCACTCCTTGCAGGCCGGCACTACATTGCTGCGGCTGCTCACCCCACCCCTGGTCAGCGGCACGATATGATCCATGGTCAGTTCGGACGGGGCAAACTGCTTGTTGCAGTAATAACAGACGCCGGTTGAACATTTCTGTGCCCACCAGCGGCTCTTTCTAAGCTCACGCGCCTTGAGCCGCTCCCGGCTGATCTGCTGTTCAGAGACCTCCTGAAGAAAGTAATCCATGGAGCCTAACCTTTGAGAAGTTGCTTGATGGCAACCCTGGCAAGCTCGTCGCAACGTTCATTTTCCGGATGCCCGGAGTGCCCCTTGACCCACTGCCAATCGATGGTGTGCCGCTGTGACAGGGCATGCAGCTTCTCCCAGAGATCCCGGTTAAGCACCGGGTCTTTGCGGCTGTTCACCCAACCCTTCCTGATCAACCCACCGAGCCACTCCTACAACTGTCTCAAATACACAGCTCCGCGCCCACGAGACTAAGGCCAATAGCGAAAGACGTCGTCAGCATGAAAAAAAAT
>VEOV01000069.1 GCA_012026855.1 Geobacter sp. | reverse complement strand
CAGGCGTGCCATCTCACCCGGATGGGGGGTCATGATGATAAAAGAGGCCTTGCGTCGCGACAAGATAGTGATTTGTCCCGAGATGGCATTCAGTCCGTCAGCATCCAGGACCAGCGGCAGTTCGACAGCTTCGGCGATTTTCCTGACAACTTCCGCCACAGCCTGATCAGAGCCGATTCCGGGGCCGAGCGCCATGACATTTTTGCCGGCTGCACAGGCCATAATAGCGTTGATTGCATCCGGGGAGATGGTGCCACAGGCAGAGCTGGCCAGAGGGAAAGTCATTGCTTCAGTGGTTTTTATTTCCAGAATCTGGTTGATTGCTTCCGGTGCTGCCAGGGTAACCAGCCCGGCGCCGCTGCGGACTGCACTGTTGGCCGCCATGGCCGCCGCGCCGCTTTTGCCGACCGAACCGGCGACGATGAGCGCATGGCCGCTGCTCCCTTTGTGGTCTGTCCTGCGGCGAGGTATGAGCAGCGATGCACTGTGTGCAGCATCGACCAGTGTGACTCCAGGTGCCACGGTCAGCAGTTCTTGAGGTATGCCGATATCGGTTACCAGAAGTTCACCGCAATGGCTTGCCCCGGGATAGAGGAAATGACCCAGCTTGGCAGCGGCAAAGGTTACCGTAAGCGCTGCATTGATTGCAGTGCCGCAAATTCTGCCGGTGGAGGCATCTACCCCGGATGGGATGTCCACGGCAACTATTGGCTTGCCCGAACTGTTGACAGCCTCTACGACAGCGTCAAACGGGGGGGCAAGGGCAGTGCTGAGCCCGGTACCGAAGAGGGCGTCGACAATGACCGTTGCTTTACTGCAGAGCTTAGCCAGACTTGCCGCATCCGGGCGAACAATGACGCCAGTTGCAGCTGGAAGCCGTTCATAGTTGATTTTAGCATCGCCGGCAAGACCGGCCGGTTCGGCAAACAGCGCCAATTCCACTTGCCAGCCGCTGGCCGCCAGCAGCCGGGCAATGACAAAACCATCGCCGCCGTTGTTCCCCTAGCCGGCAATCACAAGAACCCTCGGGTCGGGAGTTCCGGCAAAACGCCCGGCGATGGCCTCTGCGCAGTTGGCGCCAGCACGTTCCATCAGCGTCAGACCGGGTACTCCGAATTCCTTGATGGTCAGCCGATCAATTTCCTGCATGGTCTGGGCGCTGACCAGCTTCATTTCCCCTCCAGAATTACCATTGCCACGGCAGCGCCGGCATCGTGGGACATGGACAGGTGGCTCTTCCAGCCACCGGCCGCCACAAAAAAATCAGCAGCCTTGCCGGAGAGTTCCAGTGCCGGTTTGCCCAGCTCATTATTGACGACTTCTATGTCCAGCCAGTTGATGCCGTCGCGTAACCCGGTGCCTAGGGCCTTGAGAAAGGACTCCTTGGCGGCAAAGCGAAGCGCAAGGTGCTGGGCGGCAAGTTTTCTGGCAAAGCAGTAATCCATCTCCCTTTGGGTGAATAGACGCCGGAAAAGAGGCTGATTATCCTCTTTGATAAAACGTTCGAAGCGGGCGATTTCAGCTATGTCAACACCGGTACCGATTATCAATTTACCCTCCATTTCTGCTGCATTATACCTTTTTATCTGTCAAAGGCAATCTGCCGATGCTGGCAACTTGACTCCCCCGATTTACAGGTAATAATTAAAGAAACGATTAATTCCACACCGGAGGTTGGCCATGGGCGAAAATCTGCTTGTTCCATCCATAGAACAGAGGCTGGCAGGGCTTATTGAGGTAAACCGCAGGGCAAAACTTGCTGATGAATCGAGCATCGTCAAGCCCAGACGGACGGTAACCATATCCAGAGAGTTCGGTTGTGAAGGGTATCCAACCGCCGAAATTTTGAAGGGCATCCTGGAAAAAAGCAGTGGCGAACCGTGGGCGCTTGTTGACCGCACCCTTGTGGATGAAGTCGCCAAACATCACGCCATTTCGGCCGACATCCTGCACAACCTGGGTAAAAGGCCACGGTGGCTGGATGACATGTTTTCATCGCTCTCAACAAAATGGAAGAACGAGCGCGATGATTTTCAGCTGCTTGCCAGGCAGATAGTCGCCATTGCTTCCGGCGGCAATGCCATCATCGTAGGCATGGGGGGGGCGATTGTTACCCAGTCGATGAAAGGGTGCCTGCACTTCAGGATTTTCGGCTCATTGGAGGTCAAGACCGCATCCATAGCCAGACGTGCCAAGGTAAGCCAGGCAGAAGCGGTGTCAATGATTGAGAAGCGTCAGCGTGCTCGGGAAAAGTTCGTGCGCGACTTCCTTGACAGGGATATTAATAATCCGGATTACTACCATCTTATCTTCAACAACGACAGGAGCAGCGCCACACAGATTGCCCAGACAATGGCTGCCTTTGTCGAGGCCCACCGGTGACTCACCAATGGGGCGGAACATCCTTCCGCCCCTTTTTCCCCGCCACGCGACGCTGCTTGACTCAACCCCCCTCTAATGATATAAGAACGCAAAATTACAATAAAAAGTGGGTCTATCATGTTCATCCTGGGCAATCTGCTCATCTCTTTTGCAAAAATTTCCGATCTGCTGCTCACCATGTATATGTACATCATCATCGCCAGCGCTCTGCTCTCATGGGTTAATCCGGATCCTTACAACCCCATTGTAAAGTTCCTCCACAGGGCAACCGATCCGGTGCTTTACAAAATCAGGAGCAAAATGCCCTATATGGGAGGGATAGACCTTTCCCCCCTGGTAGTGATTCTGGCGATCACCTTTGTCAGGGGTTTTGTTGTCCAGAGCGTCAAAGAACTGGGTTATAGGCTTAATACAGGAGCTTTCTGATGAATATTACCCCTCTCGATATCCAGCAGCAGCAGTTTAAGGGCAAGATGCTTGGCGGGCTCGACCCGAACGATGTTGACGCGTTTCTGCAGATTGTTGCCGCTGAGATGGAGACGCTGATTCGTGAGAATACCGAACTCAAGGAGCAGGGACGTAAGGTTGCACTGCAGCTCGAAGAGCTCTCCCAGCGCGAGGTTACCCTGAGGGAAACCATGCTGGCGGCGCAGAAAATCTCGGAGGAGATGAAGGCTAATGCGCAGAAAGAGGCCAAGCTGATAGTTTCCGAGGCAGAGCTGAAGGGGGAGCGGATTGTCGCCGATGCCGAAAACAGGCTGCTGCAGCTGCAAAACCAGATTCATGACACCAGAAGGCAAAAGACCCAGTTTGAGTCAAATCTGAAGTCTCTGCTTGAGGCACACCTTAAGTTGCTCTCCCTCGACGAGTCGGCTTGATGATTCCGGAGCTGTTGATCAGCGGGGCAGACGACCGGTCAGTCATAAGACTTCATCTGCAACCGAGGGCTTCCAAAACAGAAATTTGCGGCATCCAGGGGGATGAACTCAAGGTCAGGGTCACATCTCCGCCGGTTGATGATGCCGCCAATCGGCTCTGCATCGAGCTCTTCTCCCGAATCTTCAGGACGGCCAAGTCTAATATAACCATTATCTCCGGGCATAAATCACGCCACAAGCGTCTGCAGATCAGTGGGTCAACTCCGGCAGAAACTATGGCCGTCATCGCCAAACTCCTCAATAATTGACAAAACCGGCCATTAATTATTATATTAATTATTCAAGCTGTAAAATAAGTCCGAGAGGTAGTTAGCAATGCCGATGTATGAGTACCGCTGCACATCATGCGAAAAACAGTTTGAAGTACGTCAAAAATTCTCCGACCCGCCTGTTAGCGTGTGCCCTGAGTGTGGCGGGGCTGTAACCAAGCTGATTTCATCCGCTGCTTTCGCTCTCAAGGGGGGCGGCTGGTACAGCGAAGGCTACGATAGCAGCTCAAAGAGCTCTGCTCCTGCCGCCTGTCCTGCTGCGTCCGGTGGCGGCTGCGCCGGCTGTCCTTCTGCATCTTAAATCCAACTTAAATCATATCTGGAGTAAATGATGGCGACTGTTATCGACGGGAAAGCTATTGCTGCAAAAATTCGAGGAGAGCTTACTGCGGAAGTCGCTGCCCTGAAGGGGCAGGGTGTCATCCCCGGGCTTGCCGTAGTGCTGGTAGGTGAAGACCCGGCCAGCAAGGTCTACGTCAGTATGAAGGAAAAGGCTTGCGCTGATGTGGGGATCTTTTCCGCTGAACACAAGCTCTCTGCAGAAACCACTGAAGTCGAGCTCCTTGCCCTTATAGATCGTTTGAACGCCGATCCCAGGATTAACGGCATTCTGGTGCAATTGCCACTGCCCAAACAGATCAACACCGACAAGGTGCTGGAGGCGATTTCACCGGCCAAGGATGTTGACGGTTTCCATCCATACAATGTTGGCCGTCTCATGGTCGGCAAACCGACATTCCAGCCATGTACTCCTTACGGGGTTATGATCATGCTCAAGGAGAGCGGTGTCGAGCTTGCCGGCAAAAGTGTCGTTGTCGTCGGCAGGTCCAATATTGTCGGCAAACCGGTCGCCATGATGTGCCTGCAGCAGCATGCCACCGTCACAATCTGCCACTCCCGCACCAAAAACCTTGCCGATGTTGTCCGTTCAGCCGATGTGGTCATTGCGGCTGTAGGGGTGCCTGAGATGATCAAGGGTGACTGGATCAAGGAAGGGGCCATTGTCATCGATGTCGGCGTCAACCGTGTCGGTGAGAAGAAACTGGTCGGCGATGTGGAGTATGCTGCCGCCGCCGAGCGTGCTGCCGCCATCACTCCGGTTCCCGGCGGGGTCGGCCCGATGACCATCACCATGCTCCTCTACAACACAGTTGCCTCTGCGAAGCAGTCAAGGTGATCATCAGCCAGCAAAAACCACTTGCCGATATTCTTGCCTCTCTCGGTGACTCCAACTCAGTATTTATTGTTGGCTGCGCCAAATGTGCAACGGTCTGCAAATCAGGTGGCGAAGAGGAGGTCTGGCAGATGCAGGAGGCGCTGATCTCCAGCGGGAAAAGCGTCACCGGCTCGGTCATCATCGATGAAGCCTGTCACATGCTGCGGGTCGGGCGTGATCTGCGCGGCAGGCAGCAGCTGGTTGATGATGCCGATGCGAGCCTGGTAATGGCTTGCGGCGCCGGGATCCAGTCGGTCTCTGCCGCTATTCCGAAAAAGACCGTTGCCGGCCTGGACAGCCTGTTCCTAGGCAATATCCGCCGCTTTGGGCAGTTCGAGCAGAAATGCTCCCTTTGCGGCGAGTGTGTCCTCTCTGAAACTGCCGGTATCTGCCCGGTAACAGCCTGTCCCAAGGGACTGTTGAACGGTCCCTGCGGTGGTATGGATGAAGGCCGTTGTGAAATAGATGCCGAGGCTGAATGTGCCTGGGCGCAGATTTTTACAACTGTCAGGGAAACCGGCAGAATTGCCAACCTTGCGGAGTCTGTCCCCCCCAAGAATTACTCAAAAATTCCCAAACCCGGCAAACTGAAACTTAAATGACAGCGCTCTTATCCAAATTTGAACAGAAATTGATGGCCGGCAGCTTTGTGATTACTGCTGAAGTCTGCCCGCCGAAGGGGTGTGACTGCGCCGCGTTTATCAGGCATGCAGAGGCACTGTCCGGCATGATAGACGCAATCAATGTGACCGACAATCAGGGGGCGAATATGCGCATTTCCCCCCTGGCGGCTTCGGCTCTGTTGCTTAAGTCAGGAGTGGAGCCGATCCTGCAGCTTACCTGTCGCGACAGGAACCGCCTTGCCATCCAGAGCGATCTTCTGGGTGCGGCTGCACTTGGTATCAGAAACGTCCTGGCATTGACCGGCGATCATATCTCTTTTGGCGATCATAAGGAGGCCAAGTCGGTCTTTGATCTTGATTCGGTGCAGCTGCTGGAGTGTATGAAGAGCCTGGCTGCTGGTGTCGACATGTCTGGCAAGAAGCTGGAGGGGACACCTTCGTTTTTCGCCGGTGCGGCAGCGGCGCCGGAAGCAGAGCCTTTTGAGCTGACACTCTTCAAGCTGCAGAAAAAAGTGGCAGCTGGTGCCGGTTTCTTCCAAACCCAGGCAATTTTCAACTCCGGGAAACTGGCTCGTTTTTGTGAAGCGGTTGCTCCTCTTGGAGCCAAGACTATTGCCGGTATTCTGCTGCTCAAGTCGGCAGCCATGGCTAAATTCATCAACAAGAATATTCCGGGGTTGAAGGTTCCTGAGGAGATTGTCCAGGAACTGGCTGATTCAGCAGACCAGGCTGCGACGGGGCTGGCAATTGCCTGCCGACTGGCAAGGGAAGTAAAGCCCCATGTCAACGGTGTGCATATCATGGCAATGGGGCGCGAAGAGGTTATTCCTGAAATTGTCGATGCAATCAATAACTAGATTATGGAGAGCCAGATGAAGGTAAAAAAAGCCGTATTTCCTGTTGCCGGACTCGGTACCCGCTTTCTGCCCGCTACCAAGGCATCTCCCAAGGAGATGCTGGCTCTTATCGACAAACCGCTGGTCCAGTACGTAGTGGAGGAGGCGGTCGCCTCGGGGATCGAGCAGATTCTTTTCGTTACCGGCCGGGGTAAAAGAGCACTGGAAGATCACTTTGATATAGCTTTCGAGCTGGAATCACTTCTTTCTGACAAGGGGAAAGAGGCGGAGCTTAGCCAGGTCAGAGAAATTGCCGAGATGGTTGATATTTTCTATGTCCGCCAGAAACAGGCTCTTGGCCTTGGCCACGCCATTCTTTGTGCCAGAGACTTTATCGGCAACGAGCCGTTTGCCGTCCTCCTGGGGGATGATATCATCGATGCTGGGCGTCCCTGCCTGGCTCAGTTGCTTGACGTGTACAATAAATATCACGGTTCAGTGCTGGCACTGGAAAAGGTGCCTATGGAAAATATCTCCTCCTATGGATGTGTCAGGGCAAATCATATCAGTGACCGGGTCTTTGAGGTTATCGATATGGTGGAAAAACCAAAGCCCGAGGCTGCTCCGTCAGACCTTGCCATCATCGGCAGGTATATCCTCACACCGGAAATATTCCCCATCCTGGAGAACCAGCCTCCCGGCAAGGGGGGGGAGATTCAGCTTACCGATGCCATTCTGACGCTTTCCAAATCGGAGGCAATCTACGGCTGCCAATTTGAAGGTGTACGCCACGACTGCGGCGACAAGCTTGGTTTTTTAAAGGCTACTGTGGATTTGGCCCTGAAGCGGGAAGAGTTCAACGGGGATTTTGAAAAGTACCTTAGGCAGCGACTCGGCTGTAAGCCGCAAGGCCCACTCCCATTTCTCTACTGGTATTATGGGGCTATGGCCATGCGGCAGAAACTGCGCCGGATCATGCCACCTCATCTTTGCGTCGTCTCCTCCTGATTTACTCCTGAAACATCGAATAATTCCCTGATGATATATTGCGGTTCCTGATTGAGCTTCAGGTAAATTCGCCCAACATATTCGCCGAGAATGCCAATTGCCAGAAGCTGAAACCCTCTGAAAAACATGGCAACAGACGCAAGTTCTTCCAAGTCGCTAAAGTCGGTCAATTGTGGTAGTAGATTCCGGATATGCATATTTACTACGGAATAGACCCCCATCAATGTCAACGCAAAACCTAAAAGCGCCAGAATGCGTAGCGGAATTAGTGAATAGCTGACGATCATGTCTCCCCAGAGAGCAACAAGCTTCTTCAACGTATAACCCGAACTCCCCGTTTGCCGTTGATCGTGGCGGACCTCAACAATGCTGATTTTGCGGGTTATTCGCAGAATTATGGCATCCAGATAGGGGTTGGGTGTTTTGTAGGCTGTCAGCTCATTAACCAGGAAGCGGTTCATAGCCTTGAAGCTGGACAGGTAAAGATTGGCCGGCTTGTTAAGAATAACCCGTGCCATGGAGCCATTCAGATAGCTGCCGAGGTTCCTGAGCAGGCTGTCCCTTTTTGCAGGATACTGGCAGTAGACAACATCGAACCCTTTTTGTATTTCAAGGAGTAGCTTTGGTACCTCTTCGGGAGGGTTCTGAAAGTCGTCATCCATAATGACTACATAAGCCCCGCGGGTATGATTAAGCCCTGCCATTACGGCATTATGCTCGCCGAAATTGCGCGACAGGCTGACATAGGTAATGGTCTCGGGGAACTCCCGCTGGAGTTGTTTGCAGATTGAGTCAGTTTCGTCACGGCTGCAGTCGTTTACCAATACGATTTGAAGCCGGTATTCCATCGCAAGCAGCATCATAAGCTTCCGGCACAGGTCAGCTATGGTTTTTTCAGCGTTGTAGACAGGTATAACGATTGAAATTGATGTCATTGGTTCTCCTTGTGTGCAAAATGCCGCTGTGCCATTCTCCGGCAGTCCATGCGGCATGACATGCAAATCAGCCGACCAGCAGCATTTTCAGCCCGATAGCTACCAAAATTGCTCCAAACGTCCGGGTCAGGATTTCTGTAGGTAACCGGATAGCCAGATCGGCGCCAAGGACGCTGCCTATGAGGAAGCCAAGACAGATAAGACCGGCAGTTTTTATGTCCACGTACCCCTGCCGGTAGTAGGTCAATGCTGCCAGTATCCCCAGTGGCGGAACCATCAATGCCAAAGTGGTCCCTTGGGCCATTTGCTGTGAAAACCCAAAGAAAATCACGAGCGCAGGCACGATAATGATTCCTCCGCCGATGCCGATCAAGCCGCTTGTTACGCCAGCAAGAACACCGAGAGCAACTAGAGAAACGATTAGTGGCATTACTTCCTCCTGTTGTTCATATCAACCCGTTTGGTCTTGCAAGCCATACGGACTTCAGAATAAGTTCAAGAATGGCTGCTATCTGTTCATAAAAAGGCGGAGCCAAGAACTCGGCTCCGCCTGCACATTCACCTGCTGGTAACGACAAATTCGTCCCGTCGGTTCTTGCTCCAAGCTGCTGTATCGTGGCCGGAGTCAGCCGGTTTTTCTTTGCCTTATCTGATAGTGGATACCCGCTCGCCGGAGATCCCCAGAGTGTTCAGATAGCGGGCTGCCGCCTGGGCACGGCGCTCTCCCAGGGCAAGGTTGTATTCGTCTGATCCCCGTTCATCGCAATTACCTTCGATGCGAATTCGAGACTGCGGGGACTGCTTTATGGCTTCGTAATTTTTGATTAGCGTTTGACGAGCGGTAGCGCTTAACGTGGCTGAATCGAAATCAAAGAAAATTTTCTCAAGCTTGTTTTTTAATTCAGCAGCAACAAGTGCTGAGCTGGACTGTAGCGGTTTGTTAGCGCCTTTACTGACATCAGTGGGCGCAGATGTAATCGCGGAAGCTGCTGGTTTTACTTCTGTTTTCGCCGCTGCGGCAGTCGTGCTGCCTGGAGCGGCAGTTGAAGTTTTAGCCGCAACCGGAACAACTGGGGCATCATTCTTGACAACTCCCTGCTTGGCGCAACCTGAGAACGCAAACAATCCTGCAAATATAACCGGCAGAAGCCTGTTTATTGGCCCTTTCATGGCATTTCTCCTATGTTATTAACAATAGATATAGAGCCCGATCTATTCATACGGGTGCGAATGGCGCCGGAATAGAGGGGTGAAACAGCAAAAATCAGGATTGAACTATAGGAGGAGCTCGTGATGTATTGGGAAAGAGGGGCGGAACAGTTCTGGCTGGAACGCTGCTGTGAAAATCGACATTCGTTACTATTGGGACAATCGCGCAGGTTATTGTCGGAACGATGGCTACAAGCTCAAGAGTCTTTTTGATTGAAAGTTGGCTGGTACCAGTCTTGTTCTCTATGACCGCTCGGTGTTTTGGTTTGGCTCGGTGAGAACGTGAAATGTCAGGTACACGCATTCCGCCGAAGATCAGACAGAACACGACAACCAGTGAGAGTATTCTCGGAAAGCGCTTGATGCAGAAACAGTGATTGATCATGTATCCAATTTGGTTCAGGCATTTTATCTACAGCTGACAATGATAATAGTAAAATTGCAGAAAAAAGACAACGGCTGACATTGCTTTATGGATCTGGAATGAAATGGGAATGCTCAAGAGGGTGGCAGTTTGTCAAACTATGTGAAAATTGGTGTGAATTACCTTCTGCAGGTCTTCTATCCTGATCAGCGCCTGGCGCATTTGCTCCCGGTCGTCAGCCGGCAGTTGGTAGGGGTTTATGTAGTATGAGCTCTTTTGGATACCCTTAATGACCTTAATCTGCTGCAGTATCCGGTAGCGGGTCAGGATATGGTAGGCTTCAATCAGTCCTGTTGCCATGCCGGCTGAAAAGCTCCCCTCCTTCTGCAGCAGTTCTATTCTTCTCACAGTCGAAGTCGCTGGAATCCCCTGGTTTATGGAGATAATCCTGATGTTCATGACCAGCGGCGCCCAGGCAAGCAGCTTGAGGTTGAACTCTCCCTTGTGCTCACCAGACCCTTCTGTCCAGAATCGCTTGAGAAAGCCGAGCGCCAGCTTCATCTCAGTGGCGGCCTTTGCCATTCCCCAGAGCACCTGGAAATAGTCCTGCTCCAGCCCACGGATAAGCTCTATCAGCTCATCGGCCAATTCTCTGTTCCCAGCCACATAGCGTGCGTCCGACAACACGATCAGGTCCATCAGGTTCTTGCCGTAATCCTCATACTCATAGCGGACAATCGCCAGCAGTTTTTTCCGCCACTGTCCCATTGACCCTCGCCAGGTAGGATTGCTCGGCATGATGTCGCCGGTACACCGCTCGAAGCCTACCTCCACCATTCGCTCGACAAAAAGCTCCGAGTAGCGCCGGAACCATTCGTCAACCGCATCGCCGCCGTCATCACCGTAAACTATCAGATAATCCTGGTCAGTAATCAGGGTCTGTTCCTCCCGACCGTCACTCCCCATACTGATCAGTGCAAACGGAATTTCAGGCACAGGTTGGTCATCTGCCGCCATTTCAAGGGTGACCAGTTTTACTGCCCTGGCAGCAAGGGCGTCACGGTAGTCGGTGCAGTTTCTGTGCAGGGCTGGTACCGATTGCGACTTGAGAAAACGTTCCATCTCCAGCTTGTTCAGCTCAGTATGGATTTCCCCCAGTCTACTGCAGCTTGTAGTGGTATTGATCTCGGCAAGCAGCAGCTTCTGCCGCGAAGTCAGCTTTTCCAGCCAGTCGATGTTTTCATCTACCACAGATTTCAGAGAGTCGAGGAACTGGTCCGCTTCGGCAGAGCTGAGCAGGGGCAGGTAGGCTTTGACCTCTGTCATGAGGTGTTCGATGAACTGTTTGTTGGTGAGCTTTTCGACGGGTTTCGCTGGCATAATGCCTCTGGGCTGGTTGTGAGTTAAGATGTATATACCATAAAGCGCTAATACAACAAAGTTTATGGATAAAAAAAGGGGGAAGGTTTCCCTTCCCCCGGAGTAATCATTAACAGTAAATTTTAGTGGTCAATAGCTTTGGCCATACCGAGACCGGTGTTCTGACGAACGTAGATTTCGTCCCACATCTCTTCAGCCTTGCGGCTCGGGAAGGCCAGAGTAGCCAGAATAGCAGCAGCAAAGCCGAGCGGGATGGAGAAGATGCCCGGGTTCTTCAGCTTCAGGATCGGCTTGTCGAGACCCATGATGGACTTGCCATCTTTGTTCTTCTCGAAGTCGGCTTTAGCCTTTGTCAGCGCTTTAGCATCCTTCTCCTCAAGAACTGCACCTGGAGGGAGAGCTGCCTGCTTTGCTTCCATGGCAGTAATCACCTTCTGGGCACCGGCAGCAATCACTTTCGGGTAGGTCATGTT
>VEOV01000348.1 GCA_012026855.1 Geobacter sp. | reverse complement strand
CACCGAACGGCTCTTCAGAGGTAAGTATACCGGCAGCCGCACCGGCAGCAGGTGCAGCCATTGCTGTAGCCTGGAAGTCGCCACCCTTGTCACTATCCTCCCGGGCATCGATCTCGCCGAAACTGAACTCTCCGAAATTGACACTCTCGGCAGGCTCGTCAGCTGGCGAAGCGCCAGGAGCAGGAGACCCCTGTTCAGGCAAGTCAGAACTGAAGGAGAGCGAAAAGTCGCCTGGAGGTGCAGCTTCTTCCTGGTCAAAGGAAATATCAGTATTAGCAGGGGCAGTTTGTGACACCGGCGGTTCTGCAGCAGGGGGGGTGGCAAAGGAGACTTCGCCAAATTCCATTGAGAAGTCATCTGCCGACGGAGCACCCGGGCCGCCAGACGCTTGACCCTGACCGGCATCAGCCGGAGCGGACACTGACGCATCCGAAAAATCGAAATCATTATCCATGGAGAAATCTCCACTGGCTGGCGGAGAGGGTGCTACTCCTGCAGGAGCCTCTGCCGGAGAGGAGATATCAAAACCCTCGCTGGCAGTTTTAGGGTCAAAACCACTCTGCCAGTCGAACTCATCAGCCGGCCCCTGGTGGGCAGCTGGTGATTCTGCTGGCGAACTGGCCGGCTGGTCATCAAAAGAAAAATCTGCTGAGTCGTTCTGAGGTGCATCAAATGAAAAGCCTGTATCATCAGACGGCACTGCAGCAGGCTTGACAGGTTCCGGCACTACCGGAGCTGCTTGCTCTTCGGGAGCAACGACAAAAACTTCCTTGCACTTGGCACAGCGTACCTTGACAGGACCATTGGCAAGCTTGGCATCATCCATTCTGAATCTGGCGCTGCAATGATCGCATTGTATAATCATTCTGCTCTCCGCTGGGTTCAAGTTGTACCGGAAAGTACCCGGTTTCACACTGGGTAAAGCAGGCTAACTCTGCCAACCTGCTGCGGTTTTTTCAATTTTCTATAACAGATACAGCCATGAGTGTCAAACTATTAATCCATAATCATTATGAGGACAACACCCTATTTCCTGGTTTTATACTGCTTATAGGCACGTTCGATATTTGTCTCCAGGAACTGGCTAAAGCCCGGCAAATCACTGTATTTTTTCAGGGAAAACTCCTTTTTTGTCTGGGCCAGGCTATTCCCTTTGTCAACATTTCTGATAATTTCGGTCATGAAATCCCTGTAAAAGGCCCTGAAAGAGGTTATCACCTCCATGCCGCCAACCGCACCAACACCAGGCACAACCTTGACCGGCATCAACTGTTCAAGCATATCCAGAGTTTCACCCCATTCAATAATTGACGCCTCCCCCATGAAACCGGCAGAATTATTAAAAAGAAGGTCAGAGGCAAACAGAACCCCCTCTTTCGGAAAAATAACGATACTGTCGCCGGAACTGTGCCCAGGGCCGGTATTCATTACCACCATGGAGATCTTCCCCCGGTTGAGCGTAATGGCATTTTCAAAGACCATGGTCGCGCTCTTGAACTCGCGTAGCTCGCTTTTCAGGGTTTGCCAGATATTTGACGAAACAATCACCTCAATTTTTTCAGGAAGATCATAATCGTAATAATTGACCCCTTTGTGATGATGGGTCAGGATCAGCGTGGTAATGGGCAGATGAGTTATTGCGCCAATTACGGCAGTCAACTCCTTTACCCCCTCCGGAACAAAATGGGCTCCGGCAAGAATCACTTCATGTCCTGTAACAACAAAAAGAGCGTTGCTTACCGCCTTACTGCCAGGTTGGGCAATGGCTGCATAAACAGAGTCACTCACCTTCTCAACCCTGTAATTCTCACCGATTGCCGCGGTAACCGACAGCATCAGCACAAGCAAAGCCACAAGCATCCGGTAAACTGCCGTCATATTGATTATCCTCACATGATTGTTATAGCAGTAAAGCCCTTGAGTTTCGCACCAGAATCGTGTACAAATAGTTTTTTTCTAGGGGCGTTTAGATCAGTTGGATAGAGTACAGGCCTCCGAAGCCTGGGGTCGTGGGTTCGAATCCCATGCCGCCCGCCATAAAAACAAAGGGTTAGCCACTAAAGGCTAACCCTTTTTTATCACGTGTCCGTTGTTGTGTCACATAATTTACGTCTTTTATGTCGTTTTGCTGCCGCACCCTCAAGCCTGGAACTTCTGGCTGACTAGCACGGTTTTTCTCCTGTCATCACATCTCGCCACTCAATTACCGCTCAGAAGTCAATCCTGAACTGGGCGCCGACTGCGTAGCTTTTTGCCTGTTTTACGTCGTTAGTCGAGCTGAGTTCGTCATAGTAGGAAAATTCCGGAATGACCGAGACATTCTTGGCGAGCGTGACGGGAGCATTGATGAAAAAAGCCAGCTTGTCATCGGCACTTTTGTCGCTGCTCCGCTTGTCATAGACATAACCGGCACCAACATTTGCTTTCAGTCTGTCCGAGAGCTTCTGGCTGACCTGAACGAAACCTTCAAAACCACGGGCATTATCTTTTTTGGCGATATTATAATCCAGCCGACCGGCCAGGCCGAGGTTGCCGGCATTCTGGGCATAACCGGCATTGCCGGTCACGGTTGTACTGCCAAAGGCTGCACTGCCGCTCAAGTAGCCAAGCAGGGCATTGATACGATTTTTACCCTTGCTGTCATTCTCGTAAAACTGGCCGACAACACCGGTATTGTAACTGTAAACTCCCGCCTTGCCGGCATAACCGACATTCAGCTTAGGCAGATAGATTTTGTTATTGGAAACAGACTCCGAGTTAGGCACTGCCGCACCAGAAGCATTGGGCGTGCCGGCTGCCGGATTGACAACTGCGGTAGTGTTCTGATATGGCTGAATCGCCGCAAAGTAAAGGCCATTGTTGAGATTCACCCTGAGTTGAGGTAGACGGTTGTCCCAGAGAGCGCCGTAGCCTTTCAGAGCATTGTCATCGCCATGGACCTGGGCCGCGCCGAGATAGTAGCTGTTATAATCCTGGCCGATTGTCAGCTTGCCCGAGCCGAAATTCCATGTGCCGTAAACCAGCCGTGTCGACACAGTGCTGGAACCGGCACCGACTTCAACTCTGCCGCCTACTTCGCCGTTGTTGAAATTTACCCCTAGCGCGCTGTTGCCTTGCAGATGCTCGTCAAAACCGGAATATTTGCCGGCATCAACTCCGGTTTTTGCATCATAGGTCTGACTGATGTCATAGAATGTTGCTACCCGGGCTGACCCGTACAGACTGGTTTCTGCCAGCGCCGGAACTGCAGCGGCAGTCACCATGGCTGCCGCAGTTAATACGAGTATACTTTTCTTCATTTTTTCCATCCTCCCTTGATTTTTACGTAATGCATTTACCAAGCACCCGTATGAAATACCGCTGAAACAACAAAGGCCGGACAAAAGAACAATCGCTGTTCTTTGTCCGGCCTCCAGTTTTCTGGTCAACCAGGTTTATCTTGCTGATTTTACTCCAACGCTATATGCCCGCCCCATCGGAGATAATACCGAATTCAAGCTCACCGAGCCTTCGTCCCCATTCGTGGGCCCACTCTTTCAATCTTGCCGCATCAAGAGGCTTTGCAGCCGCTTTGTGCCTGGCCAGCCTGCCGTCTGTTATGAGCCGTGCCAGACTCCGGTAGATATTTGCCTGGAATGACAACGGCCCTGCTTCGACAACCGTCTTCCCGTAGAGCTCACTGTGCCTGTCTGCAAATGACCTCGGTATGGCGGCCGCGACCGTCAGCCCGACCTGTCTGGCAAAATGCTCCACCAGGGAATCCTCGAAAGAGCTGACACTGCCGTTCACTACCAGCGCGACAGTTCTATTCGCTTGCGAACTCGTCAAGAGTGTTATCAGCCTGTTTGCCGCGTAGATGGACTGATAGCTTGCTGAAGTTGCAATGAGAGAGTAATCCACCTTGTGTTTCCGGAGAGTAACCTCCCCGATGCAGCCAACATCCCCGGGCATATCGTAAATTACAAAATCAGGCGCAAAGTCAGCAATCACGCCAGCATCGTAGAGTTTATCCAGCGAAGCAGCTATGCTTTTTGAGCTGCAACCGCAACTTGCAACAGGATCGCCGATCTCCAGACAGCCAACGCCCAGATAGCCGATCGTGATAAGCTTTTCAATGACTATTTGGCCATCCTGAACCAGCAGAGGGTTAAGTACGACTGGGGCTTCTTCACCTGTCAAAAGATGGCTGCTGTCTGCTGTGGGGCTACAGCCGATCAGGAGGACTCGCCTGCCGGAGCTGGCAAATGCTGCTGACAGATTGGCGGCTATGGTGGTTTTGCCGACGCCGCCTTTGCCATATATTGCTATGTTGGTAGCCATCGCCCCTCCTTTGGACTGCCAGACCGAACAACAGATACCAGACCGGTTTAATCATGCCCATGAAGTTTCCATTTCAGATATTCAGATGCCGCTGCCGTGGATGTGCCCCTGACGGACCAAACGGACTTTTTCGCTCTTGTCGATCTGGATCACCAGCCCATCCTGGACAACCAGGGTGACCGAGCCGTAACGGATTTCCTTGAGCGCTTCCCTAATATGGCGCTCCAGCTCACGGTTCCACTGTTCCGATGAAGGTACAGCCATGCTAACTCCCTTCGAACTGGGCAGTAGGCAGATAACGCTCGGCCCCGTCCGGCAGGATGACCACGATGGTCTTGCCGGCAAAGTTGCCGATGGACTGGGAGTTGTCTGCGTAGATTTTGCTCATGGGGACCTCCTTTAACTAATAAATCGCTTAACCTATATGCAATATAGACTTTAGTCGTAAATTTTTTTAGATGGCGAAATCCACTACCTGGGCCCTCTTCTGCCGGGCGAATTCGCTTCTTTGCAGCATGTCGGCCAGGGTCACGTTATCAAGCACCGCAGCTACAGCAGCGGCAACATCGGCCATCACCAGCTTAATGCCGCAGGTATCCTCATCGGCACATTCCGGACAGGATGCATGCTGGGTTTCGCTTAAACACTGTACCGGGGCAAGGTCCCCCTCAAAAGAGCGCACCACAGAACCAATGGTAAGGGTTGCCGGACTTTTTGCCAGAGAATAGCCGCCGCCAGGACCTTTACGGCTGGACAGGATGCCATTGTTTTTCAAGGTCAGGAGGATCGCTTCGAGAAACTTTTTGGGGATCCCTTCAGCCTGGGCAATCTCGGCGATCAGGAATGATTCCTTGCCGCTGGTTCTGGCCATATAACCTAGGGCCTTCAAGCCGTATTTGCTTCGCATTGAGATCATAATTAGCCTATAGACACGATAGTGTTTGTATAATACTAGATATATGGACTGTGTCAACTATTTTTTGCAAAAACCTGTAATCAATGAGCCATTTCTAAGCACAAACAAATTGCCAAACAGGCTGCCAAGTTATAGCATTTATCATAGGTTTTACGAACAGATTGCGGTAGTCAAAAGAGAGCGGAACAATGAAGAGAGTCTGCGCCTGGTGCAACACCGAGATGACCCCGGTCAAGTCCTCCAAAAAGGATTCCGGTCTTGTGACGCACAGCATCTGCAGCGAATGCGCCGACAACCTTGACTTTCAGATGGGCGTTTCCTTGAAAGGATATCTGGACAGCTTGAAGATACCGGTCATTGCCCTTGACGGCAATGGCCAGCTTATCGGCATAAACAGTGCGGCCATTGCCACATCAGGCAAGACAGCTGACAGGCAGTTGATTGAATGGCCGGAAAAGATCTACGAATGTGCCCACGCCCGGCTGCCGCTTGGGTGCAGAAGCGCAGTCCACTGCAGCGGCTGCGCCATCAGATTTGCCGTAACCGACACCTATAACACCGGCATCAGCACCCAGGAACTGCCGGCCCACCTGAATCACTGCTCGGCCGATCTGGAGGAAAAGGTTGAACTGCTCATCTCGGCCGACAGGATCGACAACATTGTTTTCCTCAGGATGGTCACCCTCTGAGTCTGCCGGCTAACGACCTGCCAGCATCATCTCCATCAGCTTGCACCCCTCACCCACAAGCAGACCCGACTTTGCGGCGGAATCCTCGTCATAACCGGCCACACCCTGTTTTTCCGATTGTTCACCGCCATAGAGAATAAACGGCACCGGATCACTTGTATGGGTCATCCTGGCAACCGGCGTCGGATGGTCTGGTGTACAGAGAATCCGGTAGTCCCCGAACTTCCTGATCCCCTCCAGCACGACACCAACCACCTGCTCATCGAAATCTTCAATCGCCTTGAGTTTATGCTCAAGATTACCGCCGTGGGCAGCCTCGTCCGGCGCCTCCACGTGAAGGTAAACGTAATCGACCCGTTCGAGCGCCTCAAGGGCCGCTTCTGCCTTCCCCAGGTAATTGGTATCTAT
>VEOV01000272.1 GCA_012026855.1 Geobacter sp. | reverse complement strand
GCAATGATGTCAGCTGCAAACTGCTCGCCCGCCTTCACTGACGCCGGTGCGGCAACCTTGAGTGACACCTTTTTTGCAACCAGAGGTTGAACATCTGCAACGGCAGCAGCTGCAGGCAGTTGCTGAACAATCGGCTCTTCCGTTATGGTTTGCGTTACCGGAGGGGCTGACTGATTTTGCACAGGTTTAGGCTCAGGAACTTGTGCTGGTGGCGCCGGAGCCATGGTCTGCAACGGCTGGGCAGGCTGCACCGGCCTCCCAACAGCAGCAGGAGCTGCGGCTGCCGGCTTGTCTGCGCTCTTGGGTGCCGTCTGGCCAAACTCAGGTTCCTGCACAAACGAGGCAAACTTCTGCGTGGTTGACGGGTCATCCTCAACGCCGGACCAGAAGGAAGCAACCTCAGGATCTGAAACGGAAATGCCGCGAATGATCCTCGGGGTAATTGCCAGCACAAGTTCTGTCTTGTCCCCCGAATTATCATGATTGGAGAAGAGTGCACCGATTACCGGAATATCACCCAGCAGCCATATTTTCTGGCTGTTCTGCCCCTTGCTGTCCTGAATAAGACCGCCAATGACGCTCGTTTCGCCATCCTTAAGCGACAGCACTGTATCCATATTCCTTGTGCCAATGGTCACCACCTGGGTATTCTGATCAGTGCCCACCTTCTCTTTGGAGAGAATGGAACTGACCTCCAGTCCCAGCTTGATATTGACATCATTGTTGAGCTGTATGGTCGGCTCGGCATTGATCTTTACCCCGACATCAACATACTGCACGTTTACGTTGTAACTCCCCACACCGTTACTCGATGTGGTCGTAATCGGCACCCTGGTGCCAACGTTAAACTTTGCCTTTTCCCGGTTCTTGACACGGATTTTGGGGTTCGACAGGGTCTGTGCATTGCCGAGAGTCTTGCCGAAATTGAACGTAGCACTGGGAACCGTAACGAAATTACGATAATCGCCCCACCTGAAGAGATTGAGCATCTGGCTGGAACTAACCGCGGTGGTAGTCGTGCCGGTTGTGCCGGTTGTTCCAGTTGCAGTAGTTGTAGTTGCAGTGGTTAGCGAATCACTGAGGGCGCCGTTCGAATTCCATATCTGCGCCCCTATCGCATATCTGCTGAGTGCGAGGCCAAAACTCTCGGCATTTTTCTTCTCCATCTCAATGACCTCAACTTCAAGAACCACCTCGGCATCAGGCACATCATTAGCTTCAAGAATCCGCCGCGCCACCTCGATAACATCGAGCGTGTCCCGGATCACCAGGGTGTTCATCTCTTCATTTACATAGATTTTCTTAACCTGCAGCATTGTCCTGACCAGATTTACCGCTTTCTTGGCATCCAGCTTGTTGAGAAAAAATGTCTGCACATAGAGATCTTCGTACTGCTTGACCTTGTCAGGTGTCTTTGCATAGAGAATAATCGTATTCTCGTTCAGCACCTTGCGACCAAGTTTCTGCATATTGCAGATGATCTCCATAACCTGCTGAAAGGTGGCGTTTTCAAGATAGATCGAAACAGTTGTGTCCTTGAAAGCATCGTCAAAGACGAAATTGATCCCCGAAAGCTGGGTTATGATATTGAAAACATCCTTGGTCTTGGCATCCTTGAACTTAAGGGTAATCGGCTTCGCCGACTTAAGATTCAGTTCGTACCCCTCACTCTTGATGCGCCTCGTCTTCAGAATCCGCTCAAGGGCCTCGGCCGCCTCCCTGTTAGAAGCATAGATATTGCGCGCCTTCTGGTAGGCGCGCACAGCTTCCCTCTGTTTGTTCTCCTTTTCAAAGGCCTGGGCCTCGGCGAAGATTTTCATGGAACTGCGCATCTTCTGGATCAACTCACCCTGCTGCTTCGCTTTTTCAAGGGAAGGATCCATGGCCAAGGCTTTCTGGTAGGCGGCAAAAGCCTGGTCAAACCTTTTGGCTGCGAAATGATCATCAGCGGCTTTCATGTTAATCTTGGCAGCCTTTTCGCCCGCCTTCAGAAAAGCCATCCTGTACTCACCATCGTCAGGATTATTGGCAACTGCCTCGGCATACTTCTGCAGAGCTTCTTCGTACTTACCCTTTTTTTCCAGCTGCTGCGCCTTGTCGAATGCAGTCCGCCCGGTAGCACAGGCGCAGAGGGCAAACAGCGCAAAAATTGATATTATCCTGATGACGATTTTCATCGTGTTATCTCCCGGGAAATGCTGTCACTTTTTTGGAGCTGAAAGCGGCTTGTTCTCCACAAGCGGTATAAGTATTTCGCCACCATCCTGCAGGGACGAAATTGTCAGTGCTTCGTCGGTAAGGGAGGTCACATCATATTTACCGGCAATCCTGTCCCCTTTTTTGACAAGAAAAATCTCCTTGCCATTGGAAAGGAAGATTGTCTTGCGACTCTCCTTTTTGAGAAATCCAAGAAAAGTAAAAGTAGCCATATCTCTCTGCAAGGGAGTCGGCTCAACAACCGCAGGCGGCTGCGCAACTACAACAGGTGGCACAACCTTTTGCGGTGGCGGCGGCGGCGGCGGTGGCAGAGGAATTTTGATCTTCTTC
>VEOV01000019.1 GCA_012026855.1 Geobacter sp. | reverse complement strand
CCCTCCCCCCTCCCTCTTTTTTTTTTTAATGTTTCGGCGACCACCGATATCTTCATGCGTATGATCGTCGGCAGCGTCAGATGTGTATATGAGTCAGTCCTTCGACGGCAAAGCCCGTATCATCAGCATTGCCGAAGACAGCAACGCGGCCATTGATTCGCTGGTGGCCTGCAAATTCTCCTTTTTCGGCGCCAGCTTGGAAGAGTACTCCGAACTGCTGACCGCTGCCACTGGGGTGGAATATACCCCGCAGCGACTGCGGGAGATCGGCCGCAACATCTACCTGACCGAGCGCTTCTACATCTGCGCCAACGGTTTTACGGCTGCAGACGACACCCTGCCGGAGCGCTTCTTCAACGAGGATGGCTCAAGCGGCGAGGGGGTCAATGTGCCCCACCTGGACCGGCAGCGTTTCACCGAAGAGCTGCAGAAGTACTACCGCATCAGGGGCCTCACGCCAGCGGGGACTTTCGCTGCTGCAGATTTCCTCAGCAGGCTGCCATGACCGAAGATCTGGAACCCTCACAGCCGCTGTTGACCAAGCGACGCTCCATCGACATATTTGTCTGCACCATCGTCATTTCACTGCTGCTACACCTGGCCGCATCGCTGATTTTGGTCCTGCCCGGGAGATTCTCGCAGAACCGCTCTACAGCCCTGTTCGTCGATTTGCAGAACATGCCGCTGCCGCCTGCTGAAGGAGAGACGCCCCAGACTCCCCCTGAGCAGCCGGCAGAGAAGCCAGCCGAATTACCGGTTGCCGAGCCGCAGGCACAGCCGGGGCCGGAGACCGCCAAGCTGGAAAGCGCGGTGGCCAGTTCGCTGCGCAGAGCTGCCCAGACACCGGAGGCTGTGCACGAAAGTTCAATCGGCCTGGGGATGATATCGGGTCATTTTGCCAGTTTTGCCCAGGGGGAGTCGCTCAAGGATGAGATCCGCGTCTACTACTTCTCCCTGATGCGGCGCATCAACGAGATCTGGTGGACCAGCGGGGCCAATAAAGGGTCCTTTGTCAACCCGGCCTCGGTGCACCTCTCCATCTCCCGCGAAGGGAAGCTGCTGGCCTGTGAGCTGATTGAGAGCTCTGGCAGCCGGGAACAGGACAAAATGCTCATCGAGGTTATCTAGCTGGCGCAGCCGCTGCCGCCGCTGCCGGCCAACTACCGCTGGCCGACCTTTGATGCGCCGATCCGTTTCGTGCCGCCGCTGCGGCTGATGCTGCCAGGATTCGGCAGCCGGAAGGCGCCACCGCTCAGGCATGGGGAGTAAGCAGGGATGAAAACCGCCAGTTCACCGGCAGTTGCCGGCACGCTCGCCATGATGGCCTGCGCCTTTCTCTGGAGCACGGCCGGGCTGTTCATCAAGGTCCTCGACTGGAATCCGTTTCTGATTGCGGGCATGCGGAGCCTGATTGCCTTCTGCTTCCTGCTGGCAGTCATTCGCACCATCCGGCTTGCCTGGTCATGGCCCCTGGTGCTGGCAGCCCTGGCCAACACAGCCACCATGCTGCTCTTTGTGGCTGCCAACAAAACGACCACCGCTGCCAACGCCATTCTGCTGCAGTATCTGTCACCGGTCTTTACGGCCATTCTCGGCCTGCTGTTCCTCAAGGAGCGGCTCCGGCGGGAACAGTTGATCGTCCTCTGCGTGGCGCCAGTGGGCATGTACCTGATTTTCATGGACCGGCTGTCGCCGGGGCAGCTGCTCGGCAACGTTCTGGCACTCATTTCAGCGCTGACCTTTGCCCTGATGTTCATTTTTACCAGGCAACAGAAGGAGTCTGATCCGCTGCAGTCACTCCTGGCGGCCCACGCCCTGACTGCATTGATTGCCCTGACTATTGCCGCCTGCCTGCCGCTGCCGGTGATTACGCCCGTCGCCATGGCCAGTATCACGGCCCTGGGGGTGGTGCAGATCGGCCTGGCCTCAATATTCTTTGCCTATGGTATCAAGCGGATTACCGCCGTTTCCGCCAACCTGATCGCTCTGATCGAACCGGTATTCAATCCGGTCTGGGTCTTTCTGGTGCTGGGGGAGGCGCCGACCATGAAAACGCTGCTCGGCGGGGCGATTATTATCGGTTCGGTCTGTGTGGCCAGTTTTTTGAGTGGTGCCAGGAAAACTTCATGGCAGTGAGGTGGGGTGAATTTTGAGGATAGGTGTCGTGGATGCGACAGTTGAAGGGTTACTCCGTTCGTGTGACGGGCCTGTTTCTGTAATTCTAAGTTCATTTCGCTAGAGCAGTTGAACTCACCCTGCGGGTTCAAACAGCATCTGCTCTTACGCAGCATTTCGCCAAGAATTACTACGAAACAGCCCCTAATCACTCTCTACGTAACCCTTCAACTGTCGGATTACTACAGTGTCAAATCCAGGTGCCCCTGGCAAAGCCGGTCCCGCTCGGCTGACACCTCTTCACTTTCCAGATAGTCGTCAAAATCCATCACCCGGTCGATGACGCCGCCGGGGGTCAGTTCAATGATCCGGTTGGCCACGGTGGCGACAAACTGGTGGTCATGGGAGGCAAAGAGAATCACTTCACTGAAAGCGATCAGGCCGTTGTTAAGGGCGGTGATCGACTCAAGGTCAAGGTGGTTGGTCGGTTCGTCCAGCACCAGTGCGTTGGCGCCGGTAAGCATCATGCGCGACAGCATGCAGCGAACCCTTTCCCCACCGGAGAGGACGCTGGTCTTTTTTAGTGCTTCTTCGCCGGAGAAGAGCATCCTCCCCAGGAAACCCCGGGCAAAGGATTCCCCTTCAGTGGGGGGGGAGTACTGGCCGAGCCATTCCACCAGGTTCAGGTCGGCGCTGAAGTAGTCCTTGTTCTCTTTGGGGAAGTAGGCCGTGGTGATGGTCACCCCCCAGCGGAAACTGCCGCTGTCCGGCTGCAGCTCACCAACCAGGATCTGGAAGAGGGTTTCTTACTAACACCTCGACAAGTGGAGGACCACCTAAACCCTGAACTATATCTATACTGGGT
>VEOV01000112.1 GCA_012026855.1 Geobacter sp. | reverse complement strand
CTCTTCAGCCGGGTCTGTTCCTGCAAGCCCGGTGTGGGCAGCATGGCCCGGCTCACCTGGTATGAAGCCGGAGCAACGGCCGGTGCGGCTACCGGCAGCTTCCTGAGTGACTCTTTGGTTATGAGGGCTGTCGTGAAGCCTTCTGATGAATAGTGCTCCACGACCAGAGTGCCATCGGCCGGGGAGATGTCAGCAGACATGATGCCGCCAAGCACGTGGGTAATCTGGGTAGAGTTGCCTGATGCCGGATCCAGTGAATGGAGGTTGAACACGCCATTTATGTCAGCGCTATAAATTATCGACCTGCCGTCCGGATGCCAGCAGGCTGCCAGGATAGCGGCATCTGTGGAGAGCAGTTCCCGCTCTGTCTTTGCGGCACTGTCGACCAGGTGCAGTGTCGAACGGCCGGTATTGCCGGTTTTGATGAACAGAATGTTTTTATTGTCCGGCGCCCATCTGGGGGAGCTGAGTCTGGCGTCTGCATAATTGCGGATGACTTCCGGCACGGTTTCAGGCATTGAGTCCAAGCTGCTCAGGTCGATCATGGCAAGTTGCTGGGACTGTACGCTTTTGGTGATGAACAGCAATTTCCTGCCGTCCGGCGACAGGTCCGGATCCGAAGCTCTCGCCCCTTTGGTGAGCCGCCTGACTTTTTTCTCCTTCAGGTTGTAGCTGTAGAGATCCTGATAAAGATTGCCAGCCAGGGACAGCGCTGCCTGGCTGAAGAAAAGACGCTGGTTGTCCGGACTCCAGCACAAGCCTCCTTCACCGTAATCACGGCGTATTTTAGCTATCTCTTTACCGTTTTTGTCCTGAATGACAATTGCCGGGTGTGAATGTCCGTCATCCCTGTTGAAAGCAAGCATGCTGCCATCTCGGGAAAAACGCGGCACCTGTTCCATGCCCACCTTTTTGCCGACCATAATCAGGCTGGTAAATGGCTCACTACTCAACAATTCAATGTTTTTGCGCTGCTCCTGGCGAAGCTTCAGCAGCATTTCCCCGTAGAGTCTCTGGTAGTTTCTCCCCCCCAGATACTGCTCTGGCGGGGTATTGATAAAATAGGGAAAACGGCCTGACTGCTGGATGGAGAGATCGGCAGGTTTCTCTTTGCCGTATTTGTCGGCAATGTATTGTATCAGGCTGGAACCGTAGATGTATGGCGAGTTTCCGGCTGGCCAATTCGGCGTCTCTCCATTAATACGGTCGATGGACGGCAGGTTGTTTTCAGCGACAGCAGTCCTGTAAACCATCTGGTAATAGCTGTTCCTTCCTCTGCCTGATGCCGTCAGTTCTGTTTCGGCCCAGGTTGCCATACCTTCATGCCACCAGCGCGGCATCATGGTATTGGGTGGGCCGGCAATCAGGAAGAACAGGAAGCCGAAAGGGTCGTCAACCGGATAAACCTTGCCGAAGATCCGGCGCATCGTTTCACTGTAGCCTCTGACCGGGTCAGAGGTGAGAATATGGGCATACTCATGGGAAATCAGCAGTCTGAGCCAGTCATCATAACTGCCGATGGATGAAGCGGCAGCCGGCAGAACTGCCTGCAGATAGATTGCATTGTAGGGGATGACGGTAGCCATGCCATTGGCAAAATCGGAATTGTCGGCAATGACAATATTGGTCTTCTCCCGGGGTGTCCATTTGAAGAGGGGAGTGAGTTTCTCATGGACCTCTTCGGCGATGACAGCAGCACGCTGGCCGGTCTCTTCCAGGCCTTGATGAAAATAGAGGGTGAAATGCCCGGTTTCGATGGTGACGAATTTGAACGACGGGTCAAATGTGGCAGCTGATGCTGCCCTGACCGTAAAGGTAAGCAGCATAATAACAAAAAGGAAATATCTCATGGCAGCGGTTCCTTGTTGGCAGATTCTAGCATTGACAATAGCTCGATAAATTGTATACAGTATGCACCATTTTGCGATTCAAAAGAACATAAATTAGCTGCTGAAAGGCATAATGACAAGGAGGATAACAGAGATGATCGAAGCATATCTTAAGCATCAGGAAGAGCGGAATGCTCAGGGGATTCCGGCGCTGCCCCTAACCCCCGAACAGACAACAGATCTCTGCAAGCTGCTGGAAAACCCGCCTGCAGGCAAGGAAGCATTTCTTGTTGAACTGATCAAGGAAAGAGTTTCTCCTGGTGTGGATCCGGCTGCCGAAGTCAAGGCTGCATTCCTTGCTGCCATTGTGAACGGCACCAAGAAGTCTCCTCTTGTTTCCAAGAGTGATGCGATCATCATGCTTGGCACCATGATCGGCGGCTACAATGTTGCCCCGCTGATCGAGGCTCTCAAGGACGCTGCCCTTGCCAATGAGGCAGCTGCAGCTCTCAAGGGACTGACCCTGGTTTATGACGGTTTCGACCAGGTTGTTGAACTGGCCAAGAGCAATGCTGCTGCCAAGAGTGTCCTTGAGTCGTGGGCCAACGCCGAGTGGTTTACCAACCGCCCAGGTGTTCCTGAAACCATCAAGGTAAAGGTTTTCAAGGTTGAGGGCGAGATCAATACTGATGACTTCTCCCCTGCAGGCGATGCCTGGAGCCGCCCTGATATCCCACTCCACGCCCTGGCCATGGGCAAGACCCGCTTTCCGAACCGCCTCGGCCAGATTGCCGAATGGCGTGCCGCCGGCAACCAGGTTGCCTTTGTCGGTGATGTCGTCGGTACCGGTTCTTCCCGTAAGTCTGCCTGCAACAGTGTTCTCTGGCACATGGGTAAAGACATCCCCTGCGTTCCCAACAAGAAGACTGCCGGCGTGATCATCGGCGGCGTCATTGCCCCGATCTTCTTCAACACTGCCCAGGATTCCGGCGCACTCCCCATCAAGGCTGACGTGACTAAAATGAATGACGGCGACGTCATCACCATCAATACCGTCAAGGGTGAGATTAGTAATGAAAAAGGCGAGGTTATTTCCACTTTCAAACTGAACCCCAACACCATTGCCGACGAGTTTCGCGCCGGCGGCCGCATCCCGCTGATCATCGGCCGGGCTGTTACCGATAAGGCTCGCGCAGCTCTCGGCCTCGGCGCCACCGATGCCTTCCCCCTGCCGGTCAATCCGGAGCCCAAGGCAAACCAGGGTTACTCCCTGGCACAGAAGATGGTCGGCAAGGCCTGTGGCGTTACAGGCGTCCTCCCGGGTAGCGCCTGCGATCCTAAGATGACCACTGTCGGTTCCCAGGACACTACCGGTCCGATGACCGCCGACGAGCTGAAGGAACTGGCCTGCCTCAAGTTCCTCTCACCAATGTTCATGCAGTCGTTCTGTCACACTGCTGCCTATCCGAAGCCAGCCGACGTGAAGATGCACAAAACTCTGCCGCAATTCATCATTGAGCGGGGCGGCGTACCCCTGAAGCCGGGCGACGGCGTCATCCACTCCTGGCTGAACCGTCTGCTGCTGCCTGACACCGTCGGTACCGGCGGTGACTCCCACACCCGCTTCCCCATCGGTATCAGCTTCCCGGCCGGTTCCGGTCTGGTGGCCTTTGCCGGTGCCATGGGCTTTATGCCGCTTGACTTGCCGGAATCTGTACTGG
>VEOV01000122.1 GCA_012026855.1 Geobacter sp. | reverse complement strand
GTCTGCATCAAACAGGTACCTGACCTGGAATCACGCTTCAAAGCCAACGCCAGCGGCACCTGGTTTGCCGAGACTGATCTGGCTTTCCGGATGAACGAATATGACGAATACGCCGTGGAAGAGGCGGTCAAGCTCAGGGAGCAGCTGGGCGAAGGGTGCGAACTGACGGTACTTTCCATCGGTTCCGACCGGACCGTGGAGGCGATCAAGAAGGCGCTGGCCATGGGGGCTGACAACGCCGTCCATATCCAGGACAGTGACGTGACCGCCAAGGATCCGTGGCAGATCGCCTCCATCATTGCCGCCTATGCTAAAGACAAGGGTTTTGACATCATCTTTACCGGCATGCAGTCCCAGGACCGGGGTTCTGCCCAGGTAGGGGTGACCGTGGCCGAGCTGCTCGGCTACGCTTGCGCCACCACCCTGGTCGGCTTTGCCTATGGGGACGGTGTCATCACTGCCAAGCGGGAGCTGGAAGGGGGCATCAAAGGGGTGGTCAAACTGCAGCTGCCGGCTCTGGTTACCTGCCAGCTGGGGCTTAATGTGCCCCGCTATCCGACCCTGCCCAATATCATGAAAGCGAAGAAAAAAGAGATCACCCCGGTGGCGGTCGCTGATCTGCTGCAGGAGGAGTCCCTGGCATCTACCGCCAGTTTTCACCCGCCGGCCAAGAAGGGTGGCGGCATTGTTCTGGAAGGGGAGACCAACGAGCTGGTTGACAAAGTGATCGCCATACTGAAAGAGAAAACCGCGGTACTGCGGTAGGAGGATACAATGAAAGCACTTCTTATCGGTGAATACCGCGAAGGGAAACTCCTTGATGCAACCTACGAGCTGTGCGGCTTTGCCGAACAGCTCGGGGCAGAGACCGCCATGTTCCTCTGCGGCAGCCAGAATCAGCTGCCGGCGTTCGGCGGCAACCTCTATCTGGCGGATGCTGCCGTGGCCGGTGAATACAATCCGGACCTGCACAAACAGCTGATTTTGCAGGTAATCGAGCAAGAGAAACCTGATTGTGTGGTGTTCGTGCACTCCTCCTATGGCTGGGACCTGGCACCACGGGTTGCCGCCAGCCTTAAAGTCGCCCAGGTGTCGGAGATCATCGCCCTGGCGGACGGCGGCTTTGAAGTTGGCTGCCTCAACGCCAAGATGCGAAGAACCGTCAAGCCGAAAACTGCCCTGTCGGTGCTTACCATTCAGGCCGGTGCCTTTGCCGTCAAACAGGGGGGAGCACCCCAGGTGAAGCCTGTTGCTGCCACCGCTGACAGCAAGCTCCAGTTCAGCGGCTATGAGCCGGCCGAGCCGAAGGATGTGGATCTGGCCAAGGCGGAAGTCATTGTCACTGCCGGCCGTGGCATCGGCAAGAAAGAGAATGTCGCCCTGATTCATACACTTGCCAAAGCCCTTGGGGGCGAGCTTGGCGCCAGCCGTCCGGTTGTTGATGCCGGTTGGGTCGAGCACAGCCACCAGGTGGGGACGACGGGACAGACGGTCAGCCCGAAACTCTACCTGGCCTGCGGTGTTTCAGGAGCTATCCAGCATCTGGCCGGCATGAAAAAGTCCGACTTCATCATTGCCGTCAACAAGGACAAGGACGCGCCGATCGGCGAGATCGCCGATGTGCTGGTGGTGGCTGACCTGCTGCAGTTTGTCCCTGCCCTGACTGCCAAGGTGGCCCGCTAGTCATGCAGCCACTTGCCGGGATCAAGATCGTCAATCTGGCTGCCAATCTTCCCGGCCCGGAGGCGGCGCGCCGTCTGCAACTGCTTGGCGCCGAAGTGGTCAAGGTGGAACCCCCCTCCGGCGATCCCATGGAGCTCTACAACCGCCAGTGGTATCAGGACATGGCGGCCGGCCACCAGGTGGTCAAGCTTGACCTGAAGAGCACTGCCGGCCGCAGCGAACTTAACAGCCTGCTGGAGAGTGCCGACCTGCTGATCTCCGCCACCCGCCCGGCTGCCATGGAGCGGCTCGGCCTGGGCTGGCAGGCGCTCCATGACCGTTTCCCGCGACTCTGCATGGTGGCCATCACCGGTTTCCCCGCACCGCGGGAGAACGAGGCCGGCCATGACCTGACCTATCAGGCTTCCCTTGGTTTGCTGACCCCCCCATACATGCCCCGGACACTGCTGGCCGACATGGCCGGCGCCGAACAGGCCCTTAGTGCGGCGCTTTCCCTGCTCCTGGGGCGCGAGCGTGGCCAGGGCTCCGGTTATGCCGAGATCCCCCTCTCCGAAGCAGCCGCTGCCATGGCGCTGCCGCTGACCTACGGCTGTACTGCCGGTGGCGCCATTCTGGGTGGCGGTCTTCCCGAATACAACATTTATGAGGCCGGCAGCGGCTGGATAGCCGTGGCGGCCCTGGAGCCACATTTCAAGCAGCGCCTGGAAACAGCGCTCGGTATTGCCACCATTGAGGAGTACCGGCAGGTATTCCGGCAGAAGAGCGCCGTCGCCTGGCAGGAGTGGGCCCAGGAGCTGGACATCCCCATTGTCGCCGTAGTCGGCAGTTGAATTTGCACCCTCCCCCAGCCCCTCCCATCAAAGGGAGGGGAGTTAAAAGTTCCCTCTCCCTTGGTGGGAGAGGCCAGGGAGAGGGGGACTTGGTCTTGTTAAATACTAGCGGAGCAGATATCGACAGGAGGTAGCAGATGTATCTCGAACTAACCGAAGAACAGAAACTTATTCAGGATACCGCCAGGGATTTTGCCAAAAACGAGCTGGAGCCGGTTGCGGCCGAGCTTGACCGGGGCAGCGATCGCGGGCCTCTGATGGCCAACTTGAAGAAGCTGGCGGAACTGGGCTTCATGGGGCTCAACGTCAAGGAACAGTATGGTGGCACCGAGGCTGGCGTCATTGCCTTCAGCCTGGCTATCACCGAGATTGCCAGAGTCTGCGCCTCCACCGCGGTCACTGTGTCAGTGAACAACATGGTCTGTGAGGTGATTCAGGCCATCGGCACAGAAGAGCAGAAGCTGGCCTACATCCCGAAGATCTGCTCCGGGGAATTCGCTGCCGGCGGTTTCGGCCTGACCGAGCCGTGTGCCGGTTCAGACCCCTCCGGGATGGTTACCCAGGCGGTGAGGGACGGCGATCATTACGTGCTGAACGGTTCCAAGATCTTCATCACCAGCGCCCCCTATGCGGGTGTGTTCGTGGTCTGGGCAGTGACCGACAAGGATGCTCCCAAGGGGAAAGGTATCAGCTGCTTCCTCATCGAGGCAGGTACCCCCGGACTGATTATCGGCAAGGAAGAGAAGAAAATGGGGCAGCATGCCTCGGCCACCAACGAATTGATCTTCGACAACTGCCGGGTGCCGGCCAGCGCCATGATGGGCAAGCTCAACGATGGCTTCCGCATTGCCGTGGCTGAATTGACCGGCGGTCGGATCGGCATCGGCTCACTGGGACTGGGACTGGGGCTGGCGGCCATGGATTTCGCCACCAAATACAGCACCGAGCGGACCCAGTTCGGTCAGAAAATCAGCAACTTCCAGGCGCTGCAGTGGATGATTGCCGATGGCTATACCGAACTGGAAGCTGCCCGCCTCTTGCTGATGAACGCTGCCTGGCGCAAGGAGAATGGCAAGTCCTTTGCCAAAGAGGCTTCCATGGCCAAGCTCTTTGCCACCGAATCTGCCAACAAGGCCTGCTACAAGGCGATGCAGATGCTGGGGGGCTACGGCTACACCAATGACTACCCGATTGAGCGCTTTACCCGGGATGCCCGCATCACCTCCATCTACGAAGGAACCAGCGAGGTGCAGCGGTTGATTATCTCCCGTGAGATTCTGAGGAACTTCAACTGATAAGGAGGAAAGGATGAGTACCAACAAGCGTATCACCCTGCAGCAGGCGGCCGAGATTGTTAAAAACGGCTCCAGTCTTACCTTCTCCGGGTTCACCATCTGGCGTCGGCCATTTGCCCTGGTTTTTGAGCTGATCCGGCAACAGCGCAAACATCTCCATCTCATCGAAGTCAACGGCGGCCCGCAGACTGAATTCCTCGTCGGCGCCGGCTGTGTTGATATCTGGGAGTCCTGCTGGGTCGGCCACGAGCTCTATGGCAAATATGGCGCCAATCTCTCCCGCAAGGTGGGCAACAAGGAGATCATTGTCGAGGATTACAGCCATGCCGAGATGATGTTCCGCTTTGCCGCCGCCGCCCAGGGGGCAGCCTTTGCGGCTACCCAGACATCACTGGGAACGGACATTCACAACCCGGAATACGATATGCTCGGCCGCGCCGGTCTGCGTGACGGTAAGAACCCCCATATCGCCAAGCAGAAGTATGTCTTTACCGAGGATCCGTTTTTCGATGCCGGCGCCCAGGTGCTGATTCCGGCAGTCAAGATCGATGTGGCGGTACTCTGTGTGCAGCAGGTGGGGGAAGAGGGTACGGTACGGGTTAACGGCCAGTACTACTCCGATCCCGAGTCTGCCCGGGCGGCTGATATTACCATTGTCATTGCCGACGAAATTGTGCCGGAAGAGTACCTGCGCCGCAATGCCGACCAGAACACCATCCCGAGCTTTGAAGTGGACTATATCCTGGAATGCCCCTTTGGCGCCCACCCCACCGGCATGTTCGGCCTGTACGATGTTGACGGTCCGTTCCTCAAGGATTTCTATGGCCGCACCCGTACGCAGGAAGGCTTTGACGACTTTGCCAAGGAGTGGATCCATGGCCATAACCATTTGAGTTTCCTGGAGAAGCTTGGCTGGGCCCGCATGCTTAATCTGAAGGCAAATACCGCGCTCAACTACAGCCCGCGTAAAAAGAAGGGGGGGAACTGATATGTCACAGTATGCTAAGCCCGAAGAGTTCGGTCTTGCCGATCTGCTCTGCTGCGCCGCTTCGCGGGAAGTGTCTGACAATGAGATTGTCTTTGCCGGTACCGGTCTCCCCATGGTGGCCATCATGCTGGCCCAGAAGACCCATGCCCC
>VEOV01000366.1 GCA_012026855.1 Geobacter sp. | reverse complement strand
CGTCATCCCCTGGAACCATATGCGCAAACCGTCCCGCATTGCCGGCATCGGCAAAGGACTCACCACCAAGGTGAACGCCTCTATCGGCACCTCGTCGGACATAGTCGATTACGCAGCTGAAGTCCGCAAGGCGCTGGCAGCCCAGGAGTCCGGCGCCGACACCCTCATGGAGCTGTCTGTCGGCGGGGACCTTGACCGGGTGCGACGGGAGGTGATCGCTGCCGTTGACCTGCCGGTGGGCAATGTGCCGCTCTACCAGGCGTTCTGCGAGGCAGCAAGGAAGTACGGCGACCCCAACAAGCTGGATGAAGAGATGCTCTTTGACATCATCGAACAGCAGTGCGCCGACGGCATGGCCTTCATGGCGGTGCACTGCGGCATCAACCTCTGCACCATCGAGCGGCTCCGCAAGCAGGGGTACCGCTATGGCGGTCTGGTGAGCAAGGGGGGGGTCTCCATGGTCGCCTGGATGATCGCCAATAACCGGGAAAACCCGCTCTATGAAAAGTTCGACCGGGTGGTCAGCATCCTTAAAAAATACGATACCGTGCTCTCACTTGGCAACGGCCTGCGGGCCGGGGCAATCCACGATTCTTCCGACCGTGCCCAGATTCAGGAACTGCTTTTCAACTGCGAGCTGGCCGAGCTGGGGCGCGACATGGGGTGCCAGATGCTGGTGGAGGGGCCGGGACATGTGCCGCTGGACGAGATCGAAGGGAACATCCAGCTGCAGAAGCGGATGAGCGGCGATGCCCCCTACTACATGCTCGGGCCGATCCCGACCGACATTGCCCCAGGCTTCGACCATATTACCGCCGCCATCGGCGCTGCCCAGTCGAGCCGCTTCGGCGCGGACCTGATCTGCTACATCACCCCGGCAGAACATCTGGCCCTCCCCAATGAAGAAGATGTGCGCATGGGGGTCAAGGCAGCCAAAATCGCCGCCTATATCGGCGACATGAACAAATACCCGGAAAAGGGGCGGCAGCGGGACAAAGAGATGTCCAAGGCGCGCCGCGATCTCAACTGGGAAAAACAGTTCCAGCTGGCGCTTTATCCTGAAGATGCCCGCGCCATCCGGGCCAGCCGTACCCCGGAGGATGAAAACACCTGCACCATGTGCGGCGACTTCTGCGCCTCCCGCGGGGCGGGCAAGCTCTTTAGCGCGGATCTGAAGGGGGACAGGATTTGACGGCAACGCTCTCCGCTGATCCCGGCTATGCTGCCTTTTGCAGCATGATTACCGGCTATCGCAGCTTCATGGTGATCAGCGAGGCGCTGAACTCCGGCATTATCGATCTGCTGGAGGATGGAGAGTTAACAGCTGCCGAGCTGTTGGCGGCAGCCCGGCTGCAGAGTGACGCGGGTGGACGCTTCATCGGGCACCTGGTCGGCACGGGGCTGCTGCATGAGCATGACGGCAGGCTGGCACTCTCCGCTTTCAGCAAAGCCTATCTCAGCCGGAGCAGCAGCCGGTGCCAGCGCCATGTGATTGCTTTCGAGCCGCTGTTGATGGAGAACTGGAGCAATCTGGGAACAGTCCTGCGCAACGGCCAGGGAACGTTGCTCCGCCCCCGCTCCGCGGAAGAGTGCGCCGGACGGCTGGAGCTTTTCCAGCAAGCCATGAGCGAGACGGCGCGGGTCCGTGCCGCAGAATTGTGGGACAACTTCCCGGCCCTGCCTGACAGGGGAAGAATCATCGACATCGGCGCGGGGGATGCCGTCTATCTGCGGGAGTTTCTGGCGCGCAACCCCGGCTGGCAGGGGGTAGCCTGCGACCTGCCGGATGTTTGCCACCGGTTGTCCGCCACGGAACTGCCGGAAAACATGGCTCTCTGGCCCTGCAACATCCTCGATGAGCAGCAGTTGGCCGGCTTTGTCGAAGATCATCCTGCAACTGCAGATATCCTCCTCCTCTCCAACGTCTGCCACTGCTTCGGCTTTGAGGAAAACGGGCTGCTGCTTGGCCGGGCGGCCCGGCTGCTGACAGACACCGGCAACATCATAATCCATGACTTTTTCCGGGATACCGGTAGCCTGGGGGCCATGTACGACCTGCATATGCTGGTCAACACCTATAACGGCCGCAGCTACACCATTGCCGAAACTGCCGCAATGTTGCAGGCCGCCGGCTGTTACCAACAGACGCAGTTTGATCTCCCTTCCGGTTCCCATGCCATTGTTGCGGCCAACTGCAGCAATATTTTCTCAACTGACTGGGCTTGACATGCCGCGCTGGAATAATTATTTTGCGGTGAAATTACTACTGGAGGTTAGCAATGCGCACTACCACGTACTTCCTGGCAGCAGTACTTTTTGCCTCATTGACGATCACACCCACCCAGGGATTTTGCCAATATACACCGCCGGATTTTGTCTCTCTGGCCAAAAAACTAAAGCCGGCCGTGGTCAACATCAGCACTGAAAAGAAGCCCAAAGCGCGGCGGCAGCAGCCACGCCAGTTCGGCACTTCACCCTTTGGCAACGATCCGTTCCAGGACTTCTTTGACCGGTTTTTCGAGGATCAGCCCCAGTCCCGCGGCCAGAAGAGCCTCGGCTCGGGCTTCATTATCAGCGAAGACGGCTACGTGCTGACCAATAACCACGTCGTTGACGGTGCTGACGAAATCAGGGTCAAGCTAAACAGCGGCAAAGAGCTGAAGGCAGAGCTCAAAGGGAGCGATCCGAAACTGGACATCGCCCTGCTCAAGGTGACCACCACTGAAAAACTGCCGATAGCCGGGCTGGGGGACAGCGATGAAATCGAAGTCGGCGAATGGGTCATGGCCATCGGCACCCCCTTCGGCCTCTCCGAAACCGTGACTGCCGGCATTGTCAGCGCCAAGGGGCGGGTCATCGGCAGCGGCCCCTACGATGATTTCATCCAGACAGACGCCTCCATCAACCCGGGCAATTCCGGCGGGCCGCTCTTCAACGCCCGCGGCGAGGTAGTCGGCATCAATTCGGCCATTGTCGCCGGTGGCCAGGGGATCGGCTTTGCCATCCCGGTAAACATGGCAAAATCGGTCCTGCCCCAACTGCGCGACACCGGCAAGGTCACCCGCGGCTGGATCGGCGTCTCCATCCAGCCGGTGACCAAAGATCTGGCCGATTCCTTCGGGCTCTCGGCAGAAAAGGGGGCGCTGGTCAGTGAGATCGTTCCGGAAAGTCCTGCTGAAAAGGGAGGCATAAAAACAGGCGACATCATCCTTACCTTTGACGGCAAAGAGATCAAGGAGATGAATGACCTGCCCCGCCTGGTGGCAGCAACGGCAACCGGTAAAAAGGTTGCTGTCGTTGTCATGCGCGACGGCAAGGAAGAGACACTGGCACTGACCATCGACAAACTCAAGGATGGCGACGACGAAACCATGGTTGACAGCGGCGACAAGCTGGGCATAGCCGTCCGCCAGCTCACCAAGGAACTGGCCGCGTCAATGCGGATCAATGATCAGGACGGAGTGGTGGTCAGCGAAGTGAAACCTGACAGCGCAGCCCGGGCTGCCGGAATCCAGCGTGGCGACATCATCCGGGATGTGAATGGCAAGAAAATCGAAACCGTTGCCGACTACCAGAAAGCGCTGGCATCATTCAAAAAGGACAAGGTGGTCCGGCTGCTGGTCAAGCATGGCAACAGTTCACGCTTTGTAACTATAAGAATCGAGTAGCATGCTGTCTGTCCGTATGTTTCCAGGGGGCGCCATCCGGCGTCCCCTTTTTTATTTGCCGGGTAAATGCTTTGACAGACTGTTCATTGCGCCGCTATAGTTTCTGCCATGAACAGAGTCTCCATTGAAAAGGTCCCATCCTATGACTATGAAGAGGTCAGCGCCGGACTGCAGCGGCTGCTGGAGCCGTTAGGCGGCATCGGCGCCTTTGTCAGGCCGGGGGAGCGGGTGCTGCTGAAACCGAACATGCTGGCTGGGAAACCGCCGGAGGCGGCAGTAACGACCCACCCGGCTCTGGTCCGCGAGGTAATCCGGCTGGTGCAGAGTGCTGGCGGCATCCCCCTGGTCGGCGACTCTCCGGGCATCGGCACCCAGCGCGGGGTGGCAAAAAAGAGCGGCATCATGGCCGTAGTCGAGGAGTGTGGCGCAGAGTTCGTCGAATTTGCCAGAACGACCGAAGTTGCCTCAAAAGGGCTGTTCAAGCGGTTTGAAGTGGCCGCGGAGTACCTTGAGGCCGACAGGGTCATCAACCTGCCCAAGCTGAAGACCCACGAGATGATGACCCTGACCTGCGGCGTGAAAAACATCTTCGGCATTCTGGTGGGTGCGGCCAAGCCTGCGTGGCATATGCAGGCCGGCTTTGACAGGGAGCTGTTTGCCAGGGCACTGCTTGATCTTTACCTGGTTCGCCCGCCTGACCTGACCATTGTTGATGCCATCACCTCCATGGAGGGGGACGGGCCGAGCAGCGGCGAACCTCGCCACACCGGGCTGCTGCTGGCGGGAGTCAACGCCCTTTCCGTTGACCTGATTGCGGCCGAGCTGGCCGGCATCCCCAAGCATCTGCTCTTTGTGGAGCAGGAAGCTGTCAAGCAGGGTCTGCAGGGGGTTGACCGTGATAAAATCGAACTTTGCGGCGTAGATCCGAAAAGTCTGGCTATTCAGCCGTTCAGACTGCCACCTCTCTCGGACGTACAGTTCGGCCTGCCCGGTTTCATCAAAAACGCCCTCAGAAACCAGCTGACCACCAGGCCCGAGCAGATCGCAGACAAGTGCATCCTCTGCGGAGCATGTGTCAAGGCCTGTCCGCCGCAGGTCATCACCATCGAGGGGCAGAAGCTGAAGTTCGACTACCGCCGCTGCATCCGCTGTTTCTGCTGCCGGGAGCTCTGCCCGGAAAAGGCGCTCACTGTCCGTCAGGGAATTCTCCTGAAAGTTTTCGGGGGCAAAGGGAAATAATTTCAGGGCCGGTTGACAAGGACCCGGACGGCTATTATATTTAAATCACCTCGAGGCACTTCACAGACGGAAGCAAAAATCCGGAAAGGAGACCAAACGAAAATGTGGACAACAATCTATATGCTACGCCCGGTAACCCGCTGCAAGGAGGGTTGCCCTAGCAGGCTCACCGGGTAAAACGGTGAGCGAACAGACAGGCCCCCTGGTTTTCAAGATCAGGGGGCTTTTTTTGTCATCCGGCAGGAGCAGTTTGCAGGTTTTTCTGTAACCTTTTAGATTGATGGTGCGTCTTTCTTGTCAGCTAACAGATATACAAGGAGGCTTATCATGACCGTAACATTCAGAAGGCTGGCGACGGCAGTGGCAGTGATTATCGGCATAGGGGTCATGCCGATTGTTGCCCCTGCCTACATGGGGGGCGAGGAAGGGGCGCCAGCGGGAAAGCATTTCAGGAAGATGGCTTCAGAGCTCGGCCTGTCGGCAGAGCAGAACAGGGCGATCAAGGATATTTTCAAAAAGAACCGGCCCTTGGCAGCACCGCTGCTGAAGCAGCTGGCCACGGAACGCCGGGTATTGCGGACTCTCATCCAGGCTGAGACTGTCGATGAAGCGGCCATCAGGGCTCAGTCTGCCAAAGTAGCAGCCGTTGAGGCCGATCTGGCAGTACAGCGGGCCCATGGTGCCCAGGAGATCCGTAAAGTGCTGACCCCGGAGCAGATTCAGAAATTCAAGGCAATCCAGGAAAAGCGTGACAGTAAACTGGACCGGTTCATCTCCCGCTCTGAGCGAAAACTCGAACAGGCTCAGTAAACAAACACGTGTCCGGCACTGAACAGGAACAGAGCGACGAACGCCTCATCAATGCATCCCTTGCCGGGCATGATGGGGCATTCGCGCTTCTCGTCAGCCGTTACAAGCGGAAGGTTTTCGGCCTGGCAAGCCGCATAGCCAGAGATCGTGATGAACTTGAAGACCTCTGCCAGGAGGTTTTCATCAAGGTTTACGACAACCTTGGCAAGTTCCGCGGCGAGGCGCCTTTCGAGCACTGGCTGACGAAAATAGCAGTCCGTATCTGCCACGACGCCCTGCGCAGCAGGCGCCATGAGCGTTTCAGGGTGACTGACAGCCGGTTGTCCGAACTACACGATCATGGCGCCGAGGCCCGTAGCCATGCCAGCGAAGCCCGCCAGCTGCTTGCCTGGGCAATAGGGCAGCTGAAACCGGATGAGCAGCTGGTCATTACCCTGCTGGAGCTGGAAGAGAAATCAATCAGGGAAACAGCCAGTCTGACCGGCTGGAGTGAGTCAAACATCAAGGTGCGTGCCTTCAGGGCGCGGCAGGCACTGAAACTGATTCTGGAGGTTGAACATGGGCGACAACTCTGACGAAAAACTGGAACAGCTCTTTGCTGCAGCGCGTTCCGGCGGGATCGATACGGCTTCCCTGGAAGAGCATTTTGAAACCAGGCTCATGGCCCGGATTGCCGAGCGGAACGCCGGCAGCATGCCGTGGTATCTGCTTGTCTGGCGGATGATCCCCGGGTTTGCCGTGGCGACACTCATCACGGCAGCCTGCAGCCTGATTTTCAATCCGTCACGCTACAGCGACCTTTTTGCCGGCATTACCGTTGGCCAGGAGGACACCATCACCATAAGTTCCCTGGTGGGAGAATAACATGAAGAACTACAAGGCTGTCATCGGCATACTGCTGGTTTTCATGCTGGGCGCGGCAAGCGGCGCCATTGTTACCCGGATGATCCACCAGTCACAGCAGGAGGCTTTCCTGCACGGCGGACCGGCGGCAAAGGAAGAGGTCATTGTCAACAGACTATCCCGGAAACTGGATCTGGATCCGCAGCAGCAGGAACAGGTTAAAAGCATTGTCCATGAAAATCATGCTGCCATGCAGGAAGTCCGCCGGAAAAGCCATCCCCAGATAGAGGCAATACTGGAGCAGGGGCAGCAAAGGATCATCGCAATCCTCAGGCCTGACCAGCAGGAGAAGTTTCAGAAGATTCTTGCTGAGCGAAAAGAGCACCGTAGCAGGGGCTTCCACTGAGCCTGATGGTTTTAACCGGCAAGTTCCGGTTCTGCTGCTCATGTGGGGATAATTAAGTTCAGCACGCACGAAAAAGGTGGTATGCTGATTATCTGTATTAGGACTTTGCATCTTTGAGGCGTTCATGAAAAAATATCTTGTTGCGGCCGTCGTACTGGCAATTATTGCTGCGGCCGGCGTCTATTTCCTCAAATCCAGGAAACCGGAAATAACTTACAAAACAGTGAAAGTTGACCGCGGCACCGTGGTCTCGACTGTTGCGGCAACCGGCAACCTGTCGGCCGTTACCACTGTTCAGGTCGGCACCCAGGTCTCCGGAACCATCCAGAAACTCTACGTGGATTACAATTCGCGCGTCAAAAAAGGGCAGACGATTGCGGAAATCGACCCCTCGCTCTTCTCCGCCTCCGTGGAACAGACACAAGGGAATGCCCTCGCGGCAGAAGCAAATCTGCAGAAGGCAAAGGTGACGCTGGCAGATGCTGAGCGTACCTGGCAGAGAAACAAGAAACTGCTGGCCGACGGCATAGTTTCCCAGGGCGACTATGACGTGGCAGAGACAGCCTGGCAGGCTGCCAAGTCTTCCCTCAGGGCGGCGGAAGGTTCCCTGGCACAGGCAAAAGGGGCGCTGCAGCAGGCCAGGACCAATCTGCGCTACTCCATCATCCGCTCCCCGGTGAACGGTGTGGTTATCTCCCGCGCCATCGACGTCGGCCAGACGGTTGCTGCTTCCTTCCAGACCCCAACCCTCTTCACCATTGCTCAGGACCTCACCAAGATGCAGATCGAGGTCAGCGTCGACGAGGCAGATATCAGCCGGACCGCAGTTGGCCAGTCAGCCACCTTTACCGTTGATGCCTATCCGGAGATGAAATTCAATGGCAAAGTGGTACAGATCCGCTCGGCGCCGGTCATCAGCCAGAACGTGGTCACCTACGTTGTCGTGGTCAATGTGGACAATTCGGATCTCAAGCTGCTGCCGGGGATGACCGCCAACGTCGCCATCCAGGTAGCGAAAAAGGAAGATGTCCTCAGGATACCGCCGTCAGCCCTCCGTTTCAAACCCAAGGGGGGTGACAGCAAGACCGAGTCTGCCATGCAGAAGGAGAAACCGGCCGGAGCTGCGGCACCAGCAGGCAAAGGGGGTCGCGAAGGGAGCCTACCAGTCGAGCGCAAGGGGGGTGCCCAGCAGGTTTACCTCCTCAAGGATG
>VEOV01000002.1 GCA_012026855.1 Geobacter sp. | reverse complement strand
GGCCCTGGAGAATATGATCAAAAATTCGGCTCAGGCTCGCCCGGAAGGGCTGGTGCTTGAGCTGGCCTGCGGCCATGGCCAGGGGATGGCATGGTTCTCCATTGCCGACAACGGCTGCGGCGTAGCGCCGGAGATCAGGACCAGGATTTTCGATCCGTTTTTTACCACCAGGGATGTGGGTGAAGGGGCCGGGATGGGGCTGGCAGTGGTTTACGACATTGTCAAATCATCGGCCGGGAGCATTACAGTGGGTGACTCGCCATCCGGCGGGGCGTTGTTCATGATAGAATTTCCGGCAGTGACCCAAGAGGAGAAGTAGTGAATGTCCAGATATGCGGGTCTGTTCAGTGCAGCAGGCAGAGGTGATGAAGAGCTCGTCAAGGATGAGGCTCCATCGGTGGCGCCGCGCTTTACCCTGCTCTTCGTGGATGACGAAGAAGGGGTCCTGGCGGCCATGCGCCGTATTTTCATCGAGGAGAATTATGAGATTCTGACCGCCTCTTCCGGGGAAAAGGCGATTGCTGCCCTGGAGCGGCAACCGGTCCATCTGCTGCTCACCGATCACCGGATGCCGGGGATGAGCGGCGCTGATCTCCTTAAAACTGTCCGGGAGCGCTGGCCGGAGACCATAAGGATCATGCTGACCGGCTACGCCGATGTCAACTCCATCATGGGGGCGGTCAAGGACGGCGCCGTCTACAAATTCATCACCAAACCGTGGAACGATGAAGATCTGCGGCTGACCGTCAGCCTTGCCCTGCAGCAGTATATGGTCATGCACGAAAACCGGCGCTTGAAGGAGCTTACCCGCTCGCAACAGCAGAAGCTGAAGAGTTATTCGGGGATTTTCGATGAAAACCGCGGAGTCATGGGGAAGATCCTTGTCCAGGAAGGAGTGCTTCGGGCAGAGGAGCTGGAACGGGCTTTCAGGGAGATGAAGAGCGGCGAGTTCCTTAGCGATACGGTGGTCAGGCTCGGCATAACCACTGAAAGCAGGATTCTCAAAGCGATGCAGGATAACCTCAAGGTCGAGTACATAGACCTGCGGGAGGTGCAGCTGCAGTCGGCGGCCATCAGGTTTTTGCCCCGGGAGCTGTGTGAAAAGAACCGGCTCCTGCCGGTGAAACTGGATGGCAACCAGTTGACCCTGGCCATGGCCGATCCGTCGGACATCTACAAGTATGACAATATCGCTGTCATGACCGGGTTGAAGGTGACGCCGCTCCTGGCGGCCAGCTCGGAAATCCTGGCACAGCTGAAAGCCTTTTACAGGGAGAAGGAGAACGATGCCTTCCAGGGTGTCGATGATATCGACGATTTTGAGCCCCTTGATGAAATCGATATTGTCATCGACGACGAAGACAGCGGGCTCAATATCCCGGAGCTGCTCAGCTCTTCGGAAGTGCCGCCGATTATCAGGATAGTGAATGCCATCATCATGGAGGCGGTCCGCTACCGGGCGAGCGATATTCATATCGAGCCGAAAACCAAGTACACCCTGATCCGCTACCGGGTTGACGGGATGCTGCACAGCAAGATCAAGGTGCCTGTTGACCTGCATTCGGCGGTGGTTTCCAGGATCAAGATTCTCGCCAAAATGGATATTGCCGAGCGCCGCCGGCCCCAGGACGGCAGAATCACCATCAAGACCGGCATGCGGCTGGTAGATATGCGGGTCTCCTGTCTCCCATCCATCAACGGGGAGAAGGTGGTTTTGCGGATGCTGGACAAAAGCGCATCCATCAAGGGTCTGGACAATCTCGGCGTGCTTCCCGATGACTTGAAGCGTCTGGAACTGCTGGCAGCGAGGCCCCAGGGGGTCATCATCAGCACCGGTCCCACCGGGAGCGGCAAGACGACCATGCTCTATTCCATCCTTGCCGCTATCATGGATCCCAACAAGAATTTCGAGACCATTGAAGAGCCGGTGGAATACTTTCTGGAGGAGGCAACCCAGGTTGCTGTCCGGGAGAAAATCGGGCTGACCTTTGCCCAGGTGCTGCGCTCGACTCTCAGGCAGGATCCTGACATCATTCTTGTCGGTGAGATGCGTGATTACGAAACAGCGGACGTTGCTTTCAAGGCAGCCTTGACTGGGCACCTGGTCTTTACCACCCTGCACACCAACAGCTCTGTTGCTTCCATAACCAGGATGATGGATATGGAGATAAAACCGTATATTCTTGCTTCCGCATTGCAGGGGATCATCGCCCAGCGGCTGGTGCGCCGGCTCTGTAAAGATTGTGCCGTAGAAGTTACCCCCGCTCCTGAACTGCTCAGGGCTCTCAAGGTGTCTCCCGGTGCGGTCGGCGCTACTGTACTGAAAGGCAAGGGATGCCCAAACTGCAACGGCAGCGGCTATTCCGGCCGGGTCGGAATATTTGAACTCTTCGTCATGACGGATGATTACCGCCAGATGATAAGTTCAGCCTATCGGGAGGGGGAACTGCTCCAGCTTGCCCGAACCGAGGGGATGAAAACCCTGCTTGAGGACGGTCTTGAGAAGGTGAAGCTTGGCTATACAACCCTTGAGGAGCTACTGCGGGTTTTGGGGCCGCAAACCGGCAATGAACGGAGTTGTGATCAGTGTGGGCGGCTTATCGATGCCAAATTTGTCTTTTGCCCCTACTGTGGGGCCTTCAGGAGCAACTACTGCCATACCTGCCGGCTTCCCCTGGATGAGGAGTGGACAAGATGCCCCTTCTGCGGCGTGCAGAAGGGGAGTGAAATTATTCATGGGAGAAGCTGATGCCGGAAGCCAGTCTACCTGACAAAGTTCCTGTGATCATGTTTGTTGACGATGAGACCTCGGTTCTCAGTGCGCTGCGTCGGCTCAGTGTCGATAGCCGCTACCGGTGTGAATTTTTTACCGCTCCTCACGATGCCCTGGATTTTGCGAAGCAAGAGGCCGTAGCAGTGGTGATCTCCGATAATCAGATGCCGGCAATGACCGGCATCGAGTTTCTTGCCAGGATGCGGCATGTCTCCCCTGATACTGTCAGGATCATGATGACCGCCTATGCCAATCTGGGGGTGGCCATTTCGGCCATTAATCACAGTGAAGCGTTCAGGTTTATTACCAAACCGTGGGACAACGCCGAACTTCTGGCGCTAATCGATGAGGGGGTAGCGCGGTACGACATGCTGACTTCCATGAAGAGCCGCGATGAGTCCCGGTACAGATCGCTTGCCCAGACGGTCGAACTCAAGGACCCTTACACCCGTGGCCACTGCGACAGGGTAGCCGAGTATGCTGAAAAACTGGCCAGGGCGGTGGGTATCGGTGAGCCGTTGCTGACCTGCATCAGGCATGGCAGTATCCTCCATGACTGTGGCAAGATCGGCGTTCCCGAAGAGGTGCTCAACTTTCCCGGCAAGCTGACTCTGCAGGAGTTCGAGATTATCAAGCAACACCCTGACTGGGGTACGAGGGTTGCCCGGGAGGCAAATCTTCCGGAGGCCGTGGTCAATGTAATTTTATATCATCACGAAAGGGTTGATGGCAGCGGCTACCCTGCCGGGTTGACCGGGGAAAACATACCGATCGAGTCGCGTATTGTGGCGATTGCCGATGTGTATGATGCTCTTACCAGTGACCGGCCGTACCGGAAAGGCAATACATCGGCGGATGCCACGGAGATTCTCATGGGACTTGCCGGGCTGCTTGATCCGCAGCTGTTGGAGCTGTTCAGGGAGAAGGTCATTTCGGAGATATCTTCATCAGAATTTGTATGAGCCGCTGATATTGCATCAAGTGGGACACTGGAAACCATCGGTGCAATATAGCAGGTCAAATCTTTTATCGCACTTGTAGAAAAACGTTCTAATGAGTTGAGAAGTTGAAAAAACGCAGCTAAATCAGCCATTAATATGCAAATTTTTAATTGCAATGCGTTGTTAAAGTCTTTATATTTAAAAATGTTTTACACTAAATGGCTGGATTTTAAAATTTGACTTCATCACATCCACAAACAGATAATCTGAGCAAGAACCTCACGTCGCTTATTGCCTCCGGTGTTAATGACGCAGATTTCCTCGCCTCAGTGGAAACGCTGGCAGCCGGGTCCGGCAACGTCGTTTACAAGGGGATGCTGCAACAGCTGACCGGGAAGCATTTCGACGACGAGCTGGCAAAACAGTACTGGCATGGGGCAATAAGGCACTGCCATACGATTTTCAAGCCGGAGTACGCGTCCCGTGGCTTTCGCCCGGCATTGCTCGACTATCTGCGCCACTTTGCCGGCGAGTTTGCCGATGCCAGAATAATTGAAGGTGAATACCTGCATAATATTACCAGATCATCCATCACTGACGGCTTGACAGGCCTGTACAACCAGACCCACTTTAAAAAAGTTCTTGAAAAGACCATTTATAGCCAGAGAAGAAACGGCGACGCCAGCTTCGCTCTGGTGTTGCTGGATATTGACCGATTCAAGCAGTATAACGACCGCTGCGGTCATCTGCAGGGGGATGAGGCCCTGCGGCGCTGTGCAGAAATTATAACATCATCGCTACGGGAGGGTGATATTGCCGTGCGCTACGGCGGCGAAGAGTTTGCGCTGCTGCTGCCCAATCTTGACAGGCACTCTGCATACAAGGTGGCTGAAAGGATCAGGGCGGAAATCGAGGCGCATCATTTCCCCAAAGAGGAACTGCTTGATAGCGGCACACTGACGGTGAGCGGCGGGATTTCGGTATTCCCCGAGAGCGGTGAAACCATGGAAGCCCTTATCCAGGCGGCCGACAAGGAACTTTACAAGGCAAAGGAGCGCCGCAACTGCATTTACTCCTTTGCCGAAGACCGGCGCAGGAGCTCACGGCGTCCAATACGCTCACTGGTTGAGTATGCCTCATTTGACGGGGCTCTCTACCGTCCGGCATTGTCTACGGATATCAGCGAAACAGGCATGGGGCTCGGCTGTGAAAGCCTACTTGCCGAAGGGACGAGGTTGTCCCTCAGGCTGACTAGGCCATACTGGCCGGAAAACGTTTACCTGTCCGCCAAGGTGCGTCAGGTCAGGCGCAAGGACGAAGTGGTCTTTGTCGGCCTGGAGTTCGAACAGTCCATCGATACTCTGCAGGCGCTGCTGACAAACCAGAAAATTTCTCTGGCCGCAGGCTCACGCTGACTTAACCGGCAGTCGAATCGTCCAGCCATCCCCTGATGGCATCAACCTTGGCCTGCCACCCTTCACCAAGCCTCTCCATCATGAATGTCCCATACAGGGAATTAAAAAGCTGCACCCCCCCCTCCAGCAGGTGCATTCTCTCAAAAAAGACCGCCTCTTCCTCGGCGTAGCGGTCTACCGTGCTGTCCTTTTCAATCTGCACTGCCGGCGATCTGAACGAGCCGAACTGAAACAGCTCCCCTTTCAGGGTCAGTTTCCAGGCATTTTCATCTTTTTCCAGGTGAATGGTCGCCTCGGTGATGGCCTTGCCCATTCTCAGGGCTGCCAGAACTTCGCGGAAGTCTTCCTGAGCACCGGCAACAGTCACCCTCTGCACGCCGGCCTCACCCCTGGCCTGCAGCAGGAGCCGGTCGTTCATGAAAGCGGTGAACGGCTCGCCGCTACCGAAGACCCCGTTGCCGGAGACGGAGAATTCAGCAAAACCGTTGACTGTCCTGAAGAGCAGCCAGAGAAGGAACTCCTCTCCGATCCAGGTGTTGGCGCGGATCAGGTCAAGGATCGCCTCGGTAGAGGCCAGGTTGGCCCGCTCCAGTGCCGGCTGCAGCTCTTCCGGGACGACGGCTGTGGCCCGGGCAAAAGGGTGGATAATCTGCAGCCTGAGACCTGGAAAACTCCTCTTGAATTCACTCTCGAAGAGGTCAACGGTCTGTGCGCTGGTTGTCGCCAGGGTCAGCAGCCCGTTAGTCGTGTTCCAGACGGCATCGTACATGGCCGGCGCAGGGAGGGCGCGGGCCAGCAGCTCCAGCTTGACGGCATCGCGGATATCCTCGCGCTTCTGCTTGGGAACTTTGAAAAAACTCGGATTTTCATTGAGGAATACCAGCTCTCTGGCTTTTTGCCGGAATTTGAGCAACTGGGCCGGAACCTTGCGCTGGTCCTTGCGCAGGGTAAAGCTGAGGTAGCGGTCGCGGCGGAACGGCTGCACCAGGAGAAAATCGCTTCTCTGGTAGTCATCGGTGCGCGCCCAG
>VEOV01000375.1 GCA_012026855.1 Geobacter sp. | reverse complement strand
GTCAGGAGTCTCATTTGAAGTGAAGCCGGGAGAGATCTTCGCCAATATCGGCCCCAACGGCGCCGGCAAGTCATCAAAGCTCAACTGCATCAGTGGCGTCTACACCCCGCAAAACGGCCGCATCACCTTCGAAGGGACCGACATCACCCCTCTCCCCCCTTACAACCGCACCAGCATGGGCATTGCCCGCTCCTTCCAGAACATCGCTCTCTTCAAGGGGATGACCGTGGTCGACAATCTGATGATCGGCCGCCACCTCCATCAGCACGCCGGACTCCTCCAGGGGGGGATCTATTTCGGACCGGCACGCAATGAGGAGATCAAGCATCGCGCCTATGTGGAGGAGATCATCGAATTCCTCGGCATCCAGAATATCCGTAAAAAGACCGTCGGCACGCTCCCCTACGGCTACCAGAAAAGGGTTGAGCTGGCCCGGGCGCTGGCGCTGGAGCCAAAGCTCCTGCTGCTGGACGAGCCGATGGCCGGTATGAACCACGAAGAGACCGAAGACATGGCCCGCTTCATTGTGGAGACCAACCGGGAACGGGGCATTACCGTCATCATGATCGAGCATGACATGGGGGTCGTCATGGACATCTCTACTTCAGTCTGCGTACTGGATTTCGGCAAGAAGATTGCCGGCGGTACCCCTGAAGAGGTGCAGCAGAATCCTGATGTCATCAAGGCATATCTTGGCGAAGAGGAGATATGATGAGCAGTAAGAACGCCACGCACAACGAGGTGAGCACTCTAGCCGGACTGTTGCAGCAGAATGCACAACGTTTTGGCGAAAAGCGCACCGCTCTGCGCGTCAAGAGGCTCGGCATCTGGCAGGAGAGCAGCTGGCAGGAGTATTACCAGCGGGTAAAGGCTGTTGCCCTTGGACTATCATCACTTGGCGCCGCCAGCGGCGATAATGTTGCCATCCTTTGCGGCAACAGTCCTGCCGCGCTTTATGCCATGATCGGCGCCGGAGCGGCTGGCTGCGCCCCGCTCTGTATCCACCGGGAATCCACCGCCGCTGAAGTCAGGGAAATCCTGGTCAGGTTCGGGATAAAGTTCATTGTGGCCGAAGACCAGGAGCAGGTGGACAAGGTCCTTGAAGTCACCCCGCTCCCTGCCACCCTTGACAGAATAATCTTTTGCAACCCCCGTGGCATGGGGCGCTACCGGGAGAGCAACCTCATCTCCATGGACCAGCTCTGCTCGGCCGGTCTGGCGCTGGAAACCGCCCAGCAGGGCTGCTTCGAGCGGATGATCGCTACCGGGCAAAGCAGCCAGACAGCGCTGATCTGCACCACCTCGGGCAGCTCCGGCCCCCTGAGGGGTGCACTGCTCAGCCATGCCGGTCTCCTCGCCATGGCAGCGGTATTTGCCAGGGAAGCCGGTATGAAAGAAAGCGATGAGTTTGTATCCTTTCTCCCCCTCTCATGGTTCGGCGAACAGATGATTTCGGTGGCAGCGGCGCTCCTGGCAGGCTTGACAGTCAACTTCCCCGAGAGTCCGGAAACCGTCATGGCAGACCTGCGGGAGATCGGCCCCCAGATCATCTTTGCCCCGCCCCAGGTATGGGAAGGGATAGCCGCGTCGGTGCAGGTCAGGATGATGGAAAGCACCCCCTTCAAGAAGTTCATGTTCAACAGCTGCATGTCCCTGGGC
>VEOV01000105.1 GCA_012026855.1 Geobacter sp. | reverse complement strand
CGTTCACATCGGACTCGGCGAAATGCGTGAGGCTGTCGATCTTGGCGGCCTTATCGTGCGCCACCTTCCGGTTGCCGCGGTTCCCATGCCGGCGCTTGCCGGGTTTGGTGAACGCCGCCCCGAAACCCTCATTGGCTATCCGATCTTCCTCGGTACCGCCGTTCGTATCGACTATGCCCGGGAAGAGTTCCTGCTTGCGAAGGACGCACGGAGTCTCTATTCGAAGGACGCCATCCCAATCCCCTTGAAGTTCCTGGGGGGAAGCCTTGTCGCGGAAGCGAAGATCGATGGTATACATGGCTTGTTCGTCATGGATACCGGCGATAGCGAAACACTCGATCTATTCAAAGATTGGGCGGAGTCGCACGGGTTCCCGGGGACGAGGCCGGCCTACACCTTCAGGCAGCAATCTGAAGTTGGCGACAGACAGGCCGACGAAAAGCGTATGCGCCCCGCAACCTTTGAATTCGGTCCGATTCGCCTCACCAAGCCGCTCGTTGCCATCGATTCTGTCCCTTCTCCGTCGGATCGAATCGCCGGGCAAATGGGAAATGGGGTGTTCGCCCATTGCGCCGCTATTGTCTTTGACGTGGAGAATAGAACCCTTTGGCTCGAGCCGCCGTGTAACCGGGAACTGCCGGAGAACCTTGCCGGTTGGGTATTGGAAAGAAAGGACAGCGCCTCATATCCGGATCACCCTTGGGTGGTGACGTTCGTAACCCCTGGCGGCTCCGCCGACCTGGCGGGGGTGAAAGCCGGCGACCGAATCTTGCAACTGAATGGCAAGTCCGCGATTCTCGATATCTCGACATTCGAAATGGCGACCAAGCAGGCACCGGGCACAACGGTCCCCGCGATTATCGTACGCAACGATGCGAGAAAAGAAGTTGCGCTCCGCCTCGTTCGGCTTCTCGTCCAGTAAAGATCCACGCCCATAGGTCGTAGGTTTTTATGTCACACTAAAAACGAAAGGTGGGGCCACCATGACTGACAAAGAACAGCAGGCAACGGATAAGCTGAAGAAGTATATGTGGCTGGCCATGGGCGCAGGCCTGATACCATGTGCGTGGCTGGATCTGGCTGCGGTGGGGGGCGTGCAGATCAAGGTACTGGCCGAGATCTCGAAGATCTATGGGATCCCGTTCGAGAAAAGCTATGGCAAGGCCGCAATCAGCGCCCTGATTACCTATACCATGCCGCACGTTTTTGCCTTCAGCATAATCGGCAGCTTTATCAAAACTATCCCCATTGTGGGCGCCCTGGCTGGCGCACCGATGCAAAGCATGCTCTGTGCTGCCTTTACATGGGCCACGGGGCAGGTGTTCATCCAGCATTTCGAATCCGGCGGCACGTTTCTGGATTTCGATTCCGAACAGGTCAAGGAATATTTCAAGACCCAGTTCGAGGAAGGCCGCAAACAGGCCGCTGCCATGCGGAAGGACGGCGAGCCCTCAAAGCCGGCATAATTGGAGAGCCATTTCTAAATAGATTGTTATTCAATTTCTATTTGAACTTTACAACCAAGACTACAGAAAGCTGGCTATAAATCGAAAAAGTATACAGCCATTGCATGTCAGCCTCGTGCAAGAAACGTGGTCACAATAAATGCGGCGATACCGGCAGCATCGTTGATGTCAAACAGCGGCACATCAACCTCCAACTCTGCATCACTGGCAATGGCCAACAGGGTGGGATCGTGGTTTACGCCCCGGCAGATCAGGGTGGCGCTCCGCTCGCTGCGGTGCACTTCGATCTTGGGGAGATCCCCCTGCTTGAAGCCTTCAGTAAGCACAATATCCACATCACTGAAATACGTGGCGATAAGCTCGCGGATCGGCGGCGCGGCGGCATGCTGCTTGCTCAGCGCCAGCTTCTCCGGAGACGAGATCAGCATCGTATCAGCCCCGGCAGCTGTCAGGCGGTGACTATCCTTGCCTGGGTGGGCGATATCGAAGCGATGGGCATCGTGCGTGATGACGCCGACCCGCCAGCCGGATTTTTTCAGCTCCCCAATCACCTTCTCCAGCAGTGTGGTTTTGCCGGTTCCTGATTTGGCCACAAAGGAGATTGCCTTGAGAAGCGGCTTGGCAGCGACATGGGGCTGGCCGCACTCCTCCGGGTCCCCCTGAAGCTTGGCCACAGCATGGGGGACTGCCGGCCAGACCGCCGCCAGGTTTTCCAGAGCGCCTTTAGGGCTGCCCGGCAGGTTGATGATAAGCGTCTGCCCACGGATGCCGGCTATGGCCCTGGAGATCATGGCATGGGGGGTCTTCAGCAGGCTGGCGGCCCGCATCACTTCGCCGAAACCGGGGATAACCCGGTCCAGAACCGGCAGGGTTGCATCCGGGGTCACATCACGCGGGGAGACGCCGGTGCCGCCACAGGTAAGAATCAGATCAAATGAGCCGCTGTCGGCCCACTCTTGCAAACGGGTGGTGATCAGTGCCGCCTCGTCCGGGATGACCTCGCACCGGCTGGTGGCAACCCCCTGCCGGCTGAGCCACTCCTCCAGTGCCGGTCCGCTGGCATCGGCCCGCTCACCCCGCGCTCCACGGTCACTCAGAATCAACAGTGCCGCCTTCATAGCGCCTCCCTCTGGTAAGTGCCGCTCTTGCCGCCTTCCTTGAAGAGAAGCGCAATGTCGCTGATGGCAATCCCTTTGTCAGTCCCCTTGCACATGTCGTAGACAGTGAGGGCCGCCACAGAAGCTGCAGTCATCGCCTCCATCTCCACTCCGGTGCGTTCAAAGGCCCTGACAGTGGCCTCGATGACAATAGTGCCGGCAGTTCTGTTAGTGACAAACTCGACCGCCACATGATGAATGGCCAGCGGGTGAGAAAGCGGAATCAGATCCGAGGTTTTCTTGGCAGCAGCAATACCGGCCAGCCGCGCCACTCCCAGCACATCCCCTTTGGCGACCCCGCCATCGAGAATTGCTGCCAGTGTCTCGGCTTTGAGCCGCACAGTGGCAGCTGCCCGAGCGGTGCGCATGGTCGGCGACTTGGCGCTGACATCCACCATGATCGCCTGCCCCTTGTCATCGAAATGATTGAAACTCATAAGTCATTCTCCTCTTCACTTTCGCCCGGCTCCCCCATGAGCAGTTCCTCGCGCAGCAGGTGGATCCTGACGGATTCGCCACTCTTTACTTCGGTGCAGTCGGCAGGGACCAGAGCAATGGCGTCAGCCCGGAGCATGGTCTTCAGCAGACCGGTCTGCTGCTCCCCGGAGGTGAAGGCCTGCAGCCGGCCAGCAACGACTTCGATACGCACCCGCAGAAAAACAAGCTTGCCCGGCTTTTTGCGGTAATCGTTCATCAACGTTGCCGTAATCAGCGGCCTTACCACCCTCTGGTGCCCCATCATCTTCAACAGGGCCGGTCTGGCAAACGCTTCGAAAGTGACCATGGTGGAAACCGGATTTCCCGGAAGGGAGAATACCGGCTTGCTTTCATACATGGCAAAAGCGGTCGGCCCGCCAGGTTTGATATCAACTTTCCAGAAGAGCTGCTTCGCTCCCAGTTCGGCCAGCACCTCCCGCACCAGATCCCGGTCGCCGGCCGAAACCCCGGCCGAGGTGATGAAAGCATCGGCCTGCAGCCCCTCGGTCATCTTCTCCAGGTGGCTTTCACGTGTATCCCGGGCAATGCCGAGCAGCACCGGTTCGGCGCCGATCTCTTTGATGGCGGCAGCCAAGGAGAGTAT
>VEOV01000224.1 GCA_012026855.1 Geobacter sp. | reverse complement strand
GTAGTCTTGAACTGGCCGGTGGAGAGATCAACGGTGGCAACGCCAAAGAGCCCTGCCGTGAAAGGCATGACCGCCGCCAGGTAGTTATTCTCCTTGGGGGACAAAGAATCAGCATCGGTCACCAGACCGGGGGTAACCACCCGCACCACCTCGCGGCGCACGATCCCCTTGGTTTTCTTCGGGTCTTCCACCTGCTCGCAGATGGCAACCTTCTCGCCGGCTTCAACCAGTTTGGCAATATAAGGTGTTGCCGAGTGGTACGGAATGCCGCACAGAGGCACATCACTGCCGTCAGCCCCCTTGCCGCGGGATGTGAGGGTGATTTCCAGTATAGCCGCCGCCTTGACGGCATCATCGAGAAACATCTCGTAAAAATCGCCCAGACGGAAAAAGAGGATGGCATCGGGATAGGCCGACTTTATCTCGATGTACTGCCGCATCATCGGCGTAGTTTCAGGTTGTGAGGGTGTTTTTTCCATAGTAATCCGTAAGTTTGGCAGAAACTTCAGTAGATAAACATTGCATCGCCATAGCTGAAAAACCGGTATTCCTGTTCAACGGCATGGCGATATGCTGCCAGGATCAACTCCCGCCCGGCAAAGGCCGACACCAGCATCAGCAGGGTCGACATGGGGAGATGGAAGTTGGTCACCAGGGCATCAACAACTTTGAACCGATAGCCGGGATAGATGAAGATATCGGCATCGCCGCTCCCCGCCTCAAGCTCTCCTTTGGTTGCGGCATACTCCAGAGTCCTGGCAACAGTGGTGCCGACGGCAATCACCCGTCCGCCGCTCTGCCGGCAGCGCCTGACGGCAGCGATAGTTTCAGGGGGTATGCTGTAAAACTCCCGGTGCATCTTGTGCTGCCGCGGATCATCTACCCGCACCGGCATGAATGTGCCGAGACCGACATGCAGGGTCAGAAAGGCTGTCGCGACACCAACTCCGGCAATACTGCCGAGCAGCTCCTCGGTAAAGTGGAGGCCGGCTGTCGGCGCAGCTACCGCACCCGCCTCTCTGGCAAAAACCGTCTGGTAACGGTGGCGATCGGCTTTCTGTGGCTCCCGGCGGATATAAGGGGGGAGCGGCACAGCGCCGTTCTGCTCAAGCCACACGGCAAAGTCCCCGGCATTGGTAAAGCGGACCAGCCAGGCCCCTTCGCCGGCAGTGTCGATAACAGCAGCAACAACCCCATCGGCAAGCTCAATCAGGGTACCGACCCGAGGCGGTTTTGACGAGCGGATCAGGGCGCTCCACTCCTCCGCCTCACCTGCTGCTCGGCGCACCAGAAAAAGCTCCACCCTGCCGCCGCTTTTTTTCCTGCCGTATAACCGTGCCGGGATGACCTTGGTGTCGTTAAAGACCAGCAGGTCACCTTTTCTGAGGAAGTCTGGCAAAGAGGCTATGGCGGAGTTTGTTAAAGCACCGCTGCACCTGTCCACTGCCAGCAGTCTGGCAGACTCCCTTTTTTCAGGCGGTTCCACCGCTATCAGCTTTTCCGGGAGGAAATAATCGAAATCTTTAAGTCGCATCAGTATTTCAACTTCTCCACCTTGACACCAGGGTAGTAGCTGGAGAGAATTTCCCGATAGTTGAAGCCGTCAGCAGCACGCTGCTTTGCCCCCCACTGGCAAAGACCGACGCCGTGGCCGTTGCCAAGCCCGCTGAATACCGCCTCATCACCGCGAATCCTGATGGTCATATTGGTACTCTTGATCACTGCGTAGCCGACAGCCTTGCGGAAATTCACACCGGAGATCAGCAACTCACCCCTGGAATGGGCAATGGTGACATCCTGAAGCCTTCCACTTCTATTTGGCTTGCCGGCTTTGATGTCTGCTATTGCCCCCAGCTGATAACCTGACGCCCGCAGCTGTGACTCGATTTTTTTAAGGGGCAGAACCGCTTCCCAGTTGATTGATGGGGCGCTCAGACAGTAACGGCACTCAACCCCTTGCAGGTACGGGACATCGGCACCCCAGACATTGTGCGCCGCCTCGGTATGGCCGCCACAACTCGAGTGGTAAAATGCCTGAATGACTGCCCCTGACGCTACCAACACCTCGCCCTCGGTCTCCCTTACCCCGCGGGCCGCCCTGGAGTCTTCGATGTCCACACCGTCATAAACCTGGTCCATGACACTGGACTCAAGATGGTAGAGAGCATTTCTCCGGGCGTCCTTCTGATAAATGGCATAGGATCTGGCAATAACCGCCTGGGATTTGATCGCCTCGATTGGCCAGAGGGAAGAGATTTCGCAGTTTATCAAACCGACAAGATACTCCTCGATAGGCAGCTCATTGACAACAAGCACCCCTTTGTCGGATGGGTAGAAGTCAAAAATTCCCCGGTAGTTTTTACCGTTAATCCTTATTTTTTCCGGAGCTGAGACGGTCAGACGGCGAAAACTTCTTCCACCGGAAACCAGCAGTTTGTCAGAGTTACGGCGGATGGTGCAGGGGAGTTCAAGCGGCACGGGATTACCATTGCCATCGGCAGCAAGGAGTCCGGAACCGTCAATTCTGACCTCATCAACCCCTTTGATAAGTGCAACACGCACTGACTCTGAGCGACCGGAGGCAGAAGATGCCGCCGCACAGACAAGGCCGATAAACAGGAGTACTGCTTTAAGTAGCCATTTAGCGTTCAATGGTTAATACCCTCAAGAGAATACGTATAAAAATCATAAAAGTACCAGAGCGTCAACAGTTAATCCTTGCTCAGATTTGGCGTGACAATGGCTTTCATAAAATCGCCGACCTCATGAGAGTTTGGCAAATGAATTGCTATATCATTTAGCGTAATACTTTTTTCACCCAATCAAACAGGAGCAAGGTTTAAAAGCTTTAATAATACTCGTTGATTAGCTCATACGAGCAGTCGACCTTCACCCACAAACGCCCTAATTGAGGCTGTCTACAAAAACAGCACCAATTGCCCGGAAAAAGAGTGAATTTGTAATTAGCTTAGCTTAACCGCGATATCACTTGCAAAGACTGCGAAATAAAGCCCTGAAATTTTCTGAAGGAACGAGAGCATTAACAACCATGAACTCTCTTAAAGTGAAAATCCTTGGAATGGTCTGCCTGCTGATAATTATTTTCCTGTCAGCAGCTACCTATATCAATTTCAGGCACCAGAAGTCACTGATTCACAAGATCACCGATGGCAACATCCAGCTGCTCAACGAGACCATCAAGAGCAGCATATCCGACGCCATGCGCAGTGGCAGATCGGATGAAGTCAGAAACATCCTCTCCCGGCTGAACAATTCAAGCCACATAACCTCCATAAGAATTCTTGACCCCGAAGGACAGGTTCTCAACTCTGCCAAGCCTGCAGAAATTGGCACCGTCATCCCCAAAGAAGACATGTCTGTCATTAAAAGGGGTGATTCGACCATTCTGGACAACCTGGAGACATTCACCTCGATTTCCCTCATCAGAAATGCTCCAGCCTGTCACGGGTGTCACAACCCGACCACAGAAGTTCTCGGCATCCTTCAGGTAAACATTTCCATCAGTTACCTGAGAAGCATCATGGAGTCGATGCGCAACAACGAAATCACCTCAACGATTGCAATCATCCTGATGATTATTCTTACCATGTCGGTCTTCCTGTTTATTTATGTTGATAAACCAATAAAGCGCCTAATCAGCTCCATGCAAAGAGTCGAACAGGGTGACTTTGACAGTACTTTGACCATCACCAGCAGCACGGAAATGAATCTGCTGAGCAATCATTTCAGCCACATGGTAAAGCAGTTGAACAGCGTCATGGATACCGCGATTGCCCATGAACGCGAACTGGCAATCACCCAGGGAAAGCTTGCCCACCATCGTGAAGTTCACTCCCTCAACCAGAAACTTGAAACCCAGATTACCGAAATCGAATCGCTCAACATCAGCCTTGAGGAGCGAATTGAAGAGATTGAAGAGGCTAACTACAAGATAGCCGATCTCGCAGGCGAGCTGGAAGACAAGAACGCCAACCTGGAAAAGGTTGTTGCCAGACTTTCAACCCTCTATAAGGTCGGTCTCGCTATCAACTCCAACATGGACAGCGAAAACATCTTCCGGATGATCGTTGACACAACCATCGAGACCCTGCACGCGGACATCGGCTATATCATCATTCACGACAAACAGAAAGATGCCCTGCGTGTTGATACCCTCATAGGTCATGGCACTCTCCCGGAAGGGGATATTTATATTCCAAAAAAAGACACCAGTGTCTCGGGATGGGTACTGAACAACGCCAAACCGCTGCTGATTTCTGACATCAATGATGCTCCCCAGTTTGATCGTTTCAGCGCACTCGGTTACGAGCGCAAGACCCTGGTTTGTGCCCCCCTGATAGTCAAGGATGAAGTAATCGGCACCATAACCGTTGTCAACAAAAACGACGGCTCCACCTACTCAAACGACGATCTGGGACTGCTGACCACCATTGCCGCCCAGGCAAGCATTGCCATCAAGAACGCAATGCTATATGACGAACAGCAAAAAACCTACCTGAACACCATTCATGCCCTGGTATCTGCCATTGAAGCCAGCGATAGCTATACCCGCGGTCACTCGGAGCGGGTCACAAAGTACAGCCTTACCATTGCCAAGCGTCTGGGGCTCTCCCAGGAACGGCTGAAGATCATGGAAAGGGCTGCTATTCTGCATGACATCGGCAAGATTGGTATCAATCTGGCCCTCTTGCATAAAGTTGGTCGTCTTACTGATGAGGATGTCCTTGATCTGCAGCAACACCCTGAAATCGGCATCAGAATTCTGGAGCCGATTGAATTCCTGGTTGATGTAAGGCTCTGCATAGTTCAGCACCACGAGCGCTTTGACGGCAAAGGTTACCCGAACAAGCTCAAGGGTGACGATCTGCTGCTTGAAGCAAGAGTTCTGGCAATTGCCGATGCCTTTGATGCCATGACTTCAGACAGACCGTACAGAAAAGCTCTCTCGCTTGACATTGCGGTCAAGGAGCTCCTGGATAACGCCGGGACTCAATTTGACCCGGAAATCGTGCCTGTTTTTGTTGAACTTCTCGAGCAGGGCGCTTTCCCCTTCTTCGCTACTGCCGCCCTGAAATCGCCGCAGGATATCGCTTCTGCCGCCTGAGTAAGCCCCCTTTTCCCACC
>VEOV01000206.1 GCA_012026855.1 Geobacter sp. | reverse complement strand
CACTACGGGCCTTGACATAGGTGCTGCTCAAGCTCTCCGGCGGAAAGAACAGCCGCCGGGCAGCGGCAAAGAACACCGCGGCCAGGGTCAGCAATGCTACCAGATCGAAGGCAAAAAGCAGTGCCGAGTAGGCCGTTTGCGGCAGCAGCGCCAGGCTCAAGGAGGGCATCAGACCCTTGAGGAGGAACTCGCCGTTGGCCAGCAAGAGCACAATGAATGACCAGAAGATGATGGCGTGATTCAGTCCGGACGGTTTGGCAATAACCCGCTGCTGGGCAAAGGCATGGTCAAACAGCTGCTGTAGCCGGGCCGGGATGTTATCAGTGCGGTTCTCCCCCTGTCCAAGGGCAATCAGGCTGAAACGTTTGTAGCAGCCGACGCAAAAGACAATCAGTGACACAAACAGCAGCAGGGCAAAAATTAACGGATTGGGTGTCATGGTAAAATCCTGTGGTTAAGCAAGCTGAAAATAGTTTGTGAATCAGTGACGGCTGTCACACCACTACGCTCCCCTGGTGCCGTTCACACCGCCGCTGTACGGCTCATTCCACTACCGGCCTGAAACTCGCCCTGACGGGCTCAGACAGTCAGGCCGGTGGCCGTTCCATTCGCCTACAGCGGCTGGTGTTCGGGCACATTCGCTCCGTGGCGCGACAACCGTCACTGATTCAGGTTATTGCATTCTCAAGCGTTGACGCACAGCCTCTCCTGGGCTGACGGCTGATTCCTGCGGCTGCGCAGATCGCTTATAATAGCCGGCACCACCTGAAACAGGTCACCCACAATGCCGTAATGGGCCACTTCGAAGATCGGCGCATCCTTGTCCCGGTTGATGGCGATGATCAGGTCAGAGTCCTGCATCCCCACCAGGTGCTGGATAGCGCCGGAAATGCCGCAGGCAATGTAGATCTTCGGCCGGACAGTCTTGCCGGTCTGGCCCACCTGACGCTCATGGGGCATCCAGCCGGCATCCACGGCACTGCGCGAGGCGCCGACCACGCCCCCCAGTTCGTCGGCCAGCTCCTGCAGCAGGGCAAAGTTTTCCTTCCCCATCATCCCCCGACCACCGGAGACGATGAATTCGGCGCCGGCCACATCGATATGATCACTCTTCCGGTCGGAAATGATCTCCAGCACCTTGGTGAGGATAGCCTCTTCCCGCACCCGGCTGGTCACCCTGATCATCCTGCCGGTTTCTGCCTCCCGGCGCTCCGGCATCTGCATGACATGGGGCCTGACCGTGGCCATCTGGGGACGGAACTTGTCGCACATGATGGTGGCCATGATGTTACCGCCAAACGCAGGGCGGGTCTGCATCAGGTTGCGCTGGGCATCGATGCCAAGGCCGGTGCAGTCGGCAGTCAGGCCGGTCGCAACCCGGGTGGCGCTCGCCCCTGCCAGGTCGCGTCCCATGCCGGTGGCCCCCATGAGGATGATCTCCGGCCGGTACTCATCGATTAGTTGACAGAACGCCTCCACATAGGCCTCAGTGCGGTAGTGCCTGAACACCGGCCCGTCAACCAGGTAGGCCTGGTCGGCGCCATAGCAGTAGGACTCGCCGCACAGCGCTTCTACCCTGTCGCCGATGACCACTGCCGAAAGCTGCACCCCAAGGGTGTCGGCCAATTCGCGCCCCTTGCCCATCAGTTCCCAGGAGACCTTGGCCACTTCTCCCTCGGTCTGCTCCACAAAGACCCAGACGCCACGGTAGGCAGCCAGTTTCTCTGCCAATGCCTGCGCTTCCGGGTCAGGCTCTTCCTCCATCACTGCCCCACCCTGCTGGCTGGCCAGTTCATCCAGAATTCGCTGTTCCTCAGGGGTAAAGCAGATCTCCAGCGCCTGGGCCGGGCAGACTTTGAGGCATTTGACGCAGCCGATGCATTTATCGCTCAACACCTGGGGTTCGCCGCCAGCACTCATTTCGATGGCATTCACCGGGCAGGAGCTTTCGCAGCGGGCGCCGCAGGCGATGCATTTACCTTCGATCAGCCGAGCCTTGCCGTGGGGTTTCTTGATTGGTTTCTTTATCTCTGTCATGGCTTAATCCTCTTATATGGCCAGCAGGTCTTTGCTGATTAACCTGTCGAGCAGCATACTTGCCGTACCGATGGGGTCGCGCAGCCCGTCGCCGATGATCTCCCCCTTCTCCCGCTCGGGGGAAAAGATCTTGCTCACCCAGGTGGGAGAGCCCTTGAGGCCGATCCGGTTCACATCCAGCTTGAGGACTTCATTGTTCCAGACCTTTACCTCGGCATCGAGCGCTTCCAGACGCATCGGGACTGTCGGGTAGCGGGGATGGTTCAGCTCCCTCACCACGGTCAGCATGGCCGGCAGGGGCGATTCGACGATCTCGTGGCGCCCTTCCAGCTTGCGGCTGACCCGGATCTTCTTGCTAAGCAGGTCGACCTGCTGGATTTTGTCCACCAGGGTGAGCTGGTTATAGCCCAGACGGCTGGCGATGCCCGGGCCGACCTGGGCGGTGTCGCCGTCAATGGTCTGTTTACCGCAGAGCACCAGGGCGACTTCTTCCTGTTCATGCAACCGCTGGATCGCCCGGGTGAGGACGTTGCTGGTCGCCAGGGTATCGGCACCGCCAAAGACCCGGTCTGAGAGGAGGATCGCTTCATCCACGCCAAGCGCCAGGGCCTTTCGCAGGGTTGCCTCGGCATTGGGAGGGCCCATGGAGATGGCTGCCACCCGGAAGCCGAAACGGTCCTTGAGCTGCAGAGCCGCTTCCAGAGCATGGGTATCATAGGGGTTGACGATGAAGGGAATACCATCCCGCACCAGGGTATTGGTCACCGGATCAATCTGCACCTGGGTAGTATCAGGCACCTGTTTTATACAAACGACTATCTGCATCTTGAAATCCTTATTTCTCTGGAGATGTCAGTGTTGCTGCAACGAATCGAGATGGGGGATATAGTTTCTGATCGCCTCCCGCATCAGGTTGCTGATACTGATCTGGTCCCGCCTGGTCAACTCCTCAAGGATCGCCTTCTCTTCGTCGCTGACTCGGATGGAGAGGACGTTGTATTTCGGTTGCTCTTTGTATTTACCCATGACTTCGCTCCGCGTGTTCCCTGCAAATACTGCCGGTGAAAGGTGCCGCCTTTCGAGCTGCCGGCACCTTTCACCTTTCTACATTTGCTACGGCTTGTACACCTTCATCAGCGCCTGGGCCATGTCAGCCGGACTCTCGGCTACTGAGATGCCGCACTCTTTGAGGACGGCTACTTTTTCGGTGGCGGTGCCTTTGCCACCACTGATGATGGCTCCGGCATGACCCATTCTTTTGCCCGGAGGGGCGGTGATGCCGGCGATGTAGGCGGCCACCGGTTTCTTCATGTTTTCTTTGACGAATCTGGCGGCTTCTTCTTCGGCGTTGCCTCCAATCTCACCGATCATGATGACGGCTTCGGTGGCTGGGTCTTGTTCAAAGAGCCTCAAGCAGTCGATGTGGCTGGTGCCGTTGACCGGGTCACCGCCGATGCCGACACAGGTTGATTGGCCAAGTCCGAGGCAGGTGAGCTGCCAGACGGCTTCGTAGGTTAAGGTGCCACTTCTGGAGACGACGCCGATTTTGCCGGGCTTGTGGATGTAGCCCGGCATGATGCCGATTTTGCATTCGCCGGGGGTGATGACGCCGGGGCAGTTGGGACCGACGAGGCGGGTGGTCTTCCCCTTTAGGTACTGTTTGACTTTGACCATGTCGAGGACGGGGATCCCTTCGGTGATGCAGCAGACGAGTTCGATGCCGGCAGCGATGGCTTCCATGATGGAGTCAGCGGCAAAGGGAGGGGGTACGTAGATGACGGAGGCGGTAGCCCCGGTTTTATGGACGGCTTCTTCGACGGTGTCATAGACGGGGAAGCCGTCGAT
>VEOV01000319.1 GCA_012026855.1 Geobacter sp. | reverse complement strand
GCCATGATCCTGGCCGAGCGCAAGGAGGCCTTCAGCTCGGCCCACGGCTACGAAGTCAGGCGCAGCGACGTCGTGCATCTGCTGGCCATGCTGCTGCGCAAAAACTTCAAGGAACTGCGGGCCGTTCCGGGGCTCAACCCGGACCGGGCGGACATTATTGTTGCCGGGGTCACAGTGGTCGACGAACTGCTTGAATTCAGCCAGACCAACCTGCTCAAGGTGAACGAGCGGGGCATCCGCGAAGGGCTGGTGCTCAAAGGGCTGAGAAAGCACAGCATGCTGCAGCCGGAGGGCAGCGTACCCACATGGCGAGAGTCGGCTCTAAGCTTTGCCGACTCCTGCCGGGCTGATAAAAATCATGCCCTGCAGGTTGCCAAGCTCTCACTGGAAATCTTCAACTCCCTGGCCAGGCAGTTCAAGATGGGCGAGAAAGAGCGCCGCCTGCTGGAAACAGCCGCCATCCTCCATGATGTCGGTTATTTCATCAATTACGCCAGTCACCATAAACATTCATATCACCTGATCCGCCATGCTGACCTTTTTGGCTTTACCCCCAGGGAACGGGAGCTTATCGCACAGATAGCCCGTTATCACCGCAAATCTCCCCCCAGGAAAAAGCATGAATCCTACATGAAGCTGTCTCCGGAGGATCGCAGCAGAGTTGCCAGGCTGGGGGGCATTCTCAGGCTTGCCGATGGCCTTGACCGAAGCCGGGTCTGCAAAATCCAGATCGTCGAACCGCGGCTCTCGCCATCACGCCTCACCTTGAGACTGCAAAGTGATGTCGATATTTCCGTCGAAATTTATGGCGCTACTGCCAAAAGCGACCTCTTTTCCGAAGCTTTCGGCATAAAACTGCTCCTGTTGACGGCCAACGAGGCAATTTCCGCTGCCATGACCTGACGGTGCAGACTCATCAAACAGACCTAACCAGTTAATTTACAACAGTTTAATGGGGCAGATAAAATCTTGTGTCTCTGCTTATCTTCTCGACAGCCAGCCGGCTCTCTGCTAGGATTGTTTCTCATTAAATCTTCGGGTTTTGACTTTAACAGGCTGGATTTCCCCTATGCAAATCAAGAAAAGCGCTTTTTTCCTGTTGATCCCCCTTGCAATAGTTTCCCTGCTGTTAATGGCCAATGTTGTTGCAACTACTCATTTTGAGGGCCATTTTGAGGGACTGTTTCTCTTCAAGGACAATCATACCGGAAAATACCTGCTGACCGACCACCTGTTTGTCGGCAAAGAGAAGCAGTTAAAATATGCAATCAAATTCAGCAACAGCACTTACAAAATGGTGGGCAGGCTCTTTCCCCACCACAAAGAAGGGGTTGACCACCTCCATGTGGAATGGAACCCAAAGGACGGCAGCGGCTTTGTCAGTAACTACTTCGCCAATGGCACCGGCCTGGTCACCTACCTGGGGCGCTATCTGGACGACGAAGAAGAAGTGCACGGCCTTTTCGTAGGCGGTGGCTTGCCGGAAACGGTTGAAAGCAACATGGCCTACAACATGAACAACTCGGGTATGACCTATTATGACGGCAAGCGCTGGTATCATATCTGGTGCAGCGTCAATGAAGGGATTGCAAACCCGCTTTCCGGCAATAGCTTTACCCCTTCCAAATGGAAGTTCCTGGGGAGCAGAGTTGAAAAACGAACTGATAGCAACGTCATCATCACCAGTTCCCACCTGTTTGCCATAAACGACGTACCCCTGAAAATCGACCGGAAAATGTCATTTGCTGCCGGTGAGCCGTACCTGAACCTGGACATCAAGGTTACCAATACCGGCACTGCTCCGGTCAGCTTCATCTATCTTTATGGCGATGAGCCCTGGGTCGGCTACTATGGGACTTCCCTGGGGGACGTGGGGTGGACGGCAGACGGCATTGTCGAGCATGAAACTTTTATCGACACAAAAACCCACTCCTTCATAGGCATGGCAGACCTCGGCAACCGCCTCATCGGAGAACGGCCGGTTTACACCAATCTGGCAGACTTTATTGAATGGCCCCAAGAAGCAAGGCCGGACAAAGCCTATTTCGTCAACGATCAGGCTAAAATGCCGCAAAAAGGGGCGAAAGTTCCGCTGGAAAGCAATGAACGCTTCCTGGGGTTAGAATGGCTCCGCACTCTGCAGCCGGCTGAAGCAACAACCATCAGACTCGCCATCGGCATGGCACCCTACAACCCGGCAAGCGGAACTCCGCAAAAACCAGCAACCACCTGGAAGCAGCCGTAACCCATTATCGGCTGCACTGCCTCCCTTCTTTATTTTTCCGCGTATCCGTGCTAATAATCTCACCAGGTTAAACAGGAGAAATTTCCATGAGTAATCCTTATGACATAATCATCATCGGCGGCGGGCCGGCCGGCATGGCAACCGCCTACATGTGCCACAAACAGGGGCTCTCTTATCTGGTACTTGAATCGGGTAAGGCAATTTTCCAGGGGATCGCCAACACCTACCCCCAGGGGAAGCTGGTCTACCCCTCCAAGCCCAAGGATGCGCCGGAACCGTTTCTGGTCGAGGAACTGCGGCCGCCCGACAAACCGGTGACAGTGGAAAGTTATCTGCAGTATGTGCAGCACTTTGTGCAGCATGAAAACCTCAACATTCAGACCGATACCGCCTTTGAAGACATCCGGGATGAGCGTGACGGCCTGACGGTAGTCACCTCCAGGGGGAACTTCAAGGCAAGGAAGGTGCTGCTTGCCTTTGGCAGCAATATCCCCCGGGAACTGTCGGTTTACGGCGACGCCAAGATGGTGGCCAAAAACGTCGATGATCCGGCTAAATATATCGGCGTCAAGACTCTGGTGATCGGCGGCGGCAATACCGCGGCGGATGTTGTTATTGCGGTGCTCAAAACCAAGCGTGAGCAGAATGACGACCAGCCGGTCTACTGGGCACACATGTCGGAAAAGTTTGATGTCAACAAGGAAACCGCCCAGCGTCTCGGCGAAGAGATCCTGCTGGGGGGCAACATTCGCCTCCTGCCGGGCGCGACCCCCCGCATCGGCGAAGTGGATAACGAAGGGATTGACCGTCTGGTCATCAGGATCAACGAGTTCAAGCAGGCCGACGGCATCGACCTTTATCACGCCCTCAGCTTCCCCATGCAGAATGTCATCGCCTGTATCGGTTCCCAGGGCCCGGTGCCGATCTTCGACAAGCTGGGCATCCAGACCATCGCCTGCGCTTCCGGCGTCTGTACTGTGGCCAAGGAAGGTGACCGGCTGGTTCTTTTGACCGCTGACTTTGAATCGACCCGTAAAGGGGTCTATGTGGTCGGCGGCGCCATTTCGCCATCATTCATGAAAATTGCCGCCGGCAGCATTCAGGAAGAGAAGCATCCGAACCTGATCTATACTGCCATCAACGATGCCTATTATGTTGTGGAAGCCATTAAAAAGAGCCTCGGCAGATGAAATACGCTATCTCACCGCAGATAGCAGCCGTTAATTTCCCCCCCATATCCGAAGTCAGGCTCTGGGCGGCAGCACGGGTCGAAAACCCCGAGCTGCCGCTGATCGACCTTTGCCAGGCTGTCCCCGATTACCCGCCGGCAGCCGCATTGACCGATTACCTGGCACCCCTGGTTGCCGACCCGCTCACTGCCCGCTACACCCCCGATGAAGGTCTGCCTGAAGTGCGGGAGGCGCTGGCAGCACGCTACCAACGCAACTATGGCGCCCAGATCAACCACGAGAACATCTGCCTGACCGTCGGCGCCAGCCAGGCTTTCTGGCTGGCCATCATGGCCCTCTGCCAAGCTGGGGACGAGGTTATCATCCAGACCCCTTTCTACTTCGACCATGACATGGGGCTCGCCATGCTCGGCATCAAGCGGATCTATGCCCCTTTTAACGCCGCCTGCGGCGGCATCCCCTCCCTGGAGGCAATTGCCGGCCTGATAACCCCCCGCACCAGGGCCATCCTGCTGGTCACCCCGAGCAATCCGACCGGGGCGGTCACGCCGCCGGAGCTGCTGGCAAAGCTTTATCAGCTGGCGGCAAGCCGTGGCATTGCCCTGCTCCTGGATGAGACCTATGCCGATTTCATCACTTCCGGCAGTGCGCCCCATCAACTCTTTACCGACCAGTCGTGGGGAGACCATCTCATCCAGATCATGTCCTTCGGCAAAACCTACTCCCTCACCGGCTTCCGTGCCGGTGCCCTGGTGGCCGGCAAAGAGCTGATCCATCACGTCCTTAAGGCCCAGGACACCATGGTGGTCTGCCAGCCGCGCCTGACACAGCTGGCCCTGGGCTATGCTGCTGACAACCTGGAGGGGTGGGTAAAGGAGAACAGCCGGATGATGGCGCGCCGCCACGACTGTTTTCTCGCCGAATTCTCCAAACCCGGCAACCCGTTCAAGCTGGTGGCCAGCGGCTCCTTCTTCGGCTGGGTGCAGCACCCGTTCACAGGGTTGAACGGCAGGCAGGCTGCCAGGAAGCTGATTGATGATGCCGGCCTGTTGACACTACCGGGCGAGGTTTTCGGCCCCGGGTTCGAAGGTTATCTGCGGCTGGCTCTGGGGAATATCAACCAGGAGATGATTCCTGAAGCAGTGGCAAGGCTGCGCAGTTTTTCATAAAGGGACAGGCATGAACGAAGCCGTACTGAAGGATCTGCTTGAGCAGGTAAAACTCGGGAATGAACCGGTCGAAAGCGCCCTGGAGCGGCTGCGCCATCTGCCGTTCGAGGATATCGGCGATGCGGTCATCGACCACCACCGCACACTGCGCCAAGGATTCCCCGAAGTGATCTTCGGCGCCAACAAAAGTGCCGGCCAGATGGAACGGATCATTGCCGCCATGATGAACAAGGGGAGCAATATTCTGGCGACCAGACTGGATGCTGACAAGGCAGAGCAGCTTGCCAAAGCCTTCCCCAACGCGGTCTGGCACCAGGATGCCCGCTGTCTGACCATTGAACAGCAGCCTGTCGACATAACCGGCCGGGGCACGATTCTGGTAATTTCGGCCGGCACTTCCGACATACCGGTGGCGGCAGAAGCTGTCGTCACTGCCAGGATCATGGGTAACCAGGTCGAGCAGCTTTTCGATGTGGGCGTGGCCGGCCTGCATCGCCTGCTGGCGAAGCGCCAGCAGCTCTTCTCAGCATCGGTGCTGATCGTGGGTGCCGGCATGGAAGGGGCACTGCCGTCGGTCGTCGGCGGCATGGTCAGCCGCCCGGTAATCGCGGTCCCCACCTCAGTCGGCTACGGTGCCGCTTTCGGGGGCGTAGCTGCCCTCTTGGGCATGCTCAACTCCTGCGCCTCCGGTGTCACCGTGGTCAATATCGACAACGGTTTCGGCGCCGGTTATGCCGCCAGCCTGATGAACCGGGAGTGCCCGTGAAAACCCTCTACCTCGACTGTCAGTGCGGTATTGCCGGGGACATGACCGTTGCTGCCCTGCTTGACCTTGGGCTGCCGCTGGAGCATCTCCGGAGTGAGTTGACCAGAATTTCCCTGCCGGTGACTGACTATCATCTCACAACAGAGCAGTGCCAGCGGCTGGGAATGACTGGACGCCTCTTCGATGTCCAGGTCAGTGGCGACCAGCCACACCGGCATTACGGTGACATTGACGCCATGATCGCGACCAGCAGTCTGAGTGACGGGGTGAAGGCAACGGCCCGCAAGGTTTTCCGCCGCCTGGCAGAGGCCGAGGCCAAGGTTCACGGTGTACCACTGGAGAAGGTGCATTTCCACGAGGTGGGCGCCGTGGACTCAATCATTGACATCGTCGCTACGGCCATCGGCCTTGAATATCTGCACGTGGAACGAATCTGCTGCTCCCCCCTGCCCCTTGGCAGCGGTTTCATCGAGACGGCCCACGGCCTGCTGCCGGTGCCTGCTCCGGCCACGGCAGAGCTGCTTCAAGGTCTGCCGGTTCATAGCATGATCGGACCTGGAGAGCGGGTTACGCCGACCGGCGCAGCCATCGTTGCCGCCCTTGCCGACGGCTTTACCCTGCCAACAGACTTCCGCCTTGACCGCATCGGCCATGGCGCCGGCAGCAGGGATTTCCCCGACACCCCCAACATCCTGCGTGCCTTCCTCGGCGCGGCCACTCTCCCGGTTGCCACGGACCAGCTCAGCGTCATGGAAGCGAACATCGATGATGCAACACCTGAGATCCTGGGCTTTGCCATGGAGAGGCTCTTTGCGGAGGGGGCCCTTGATGTCTGGTTTACCCCGATCCAGATGAAGAAGAACCGTCCGGCAGTGACCATCTCCCTGCTGATAGATACTGCAGAGCTGGCCAGGTTTGCTGAGCTCGTCCTGGCTGAAACCCCGGCCATCGGCCTGCGCCACTATCCGGTTGCCCGCACCATACTGGAACGCAGACTTGAAGAGCGTGACACCCCCCTTGGCAAGGTGCGTTTCAAGGTGACCCGCTTCGGCGCCAAACCTGAGTTTGACGACTGCCGGCGCCTTGCCCTGGAAACCGGCCTAGCGCTGCGCGAAGTCTATCGCCGGCTGGAAAACGGGGAGTAATGGCATGAATCTCTTTATCAAGCTATTTGCCACCTGGGGGGGAAGCGGCTACTCCCCCTTTGCATCGGGCACCGTGGGTACTCTGGCGGCAATCCCCCTCTACATCTGGCTGGCCAGACTCTCCCTGCCGCTCTACCTCGTCACCCTGGTTGCCTTTTTTTTCTTTGCCTGCTGGGTTTCCGGCAAGGCGGAAATCATTTTCAATGAAAAGGATTCCGGCAAAATCGTCATCGATGAGGTCATCGGCTATCTGGTGACCATGATCGCCATACCTGCCGACTGGCGCTATATTGGCGCCGGCTTTCTCTTCTTCCGCTTTTTTGATATCATCAAGCCGCCGCCGGCCCGCTGGTTCGACCAGAAAATCAAGAACGGCTATGGCGTTGTGCTTGATGATGTTGCCGCCGGCGTCTATGCCTGGCTCTGCATGCTTGTTATGACGAGGTTCCTATGAAAACACTCAATAATCAGGTTGCTGAACTGTTGCGCGCCTCCGGGCTGACTCTCGGCGTAGCTGAATCTTGCAGCGGCGGACTGCTGGCCAAAAGGCTCACCGATATTTCCGGCTCTTCCGACTATTTTCTGCTCGGCACGGTCACCTACTCCAACAGCGCCAAGGAAAACGTCCTGCAAGTTCCCGGGGAGATCCTCGCGACCCATGGCGCTGTCAGCGCCGAAACTGCCGCCGAAATGGCACGGGGGATCCGCCGTCTGGCCGGCAGCGACATCGGCCTGGCGACCACCGGCATTGCCGGGCCGGGTGGGGGAACCCCTGCCAAACCGGTCGGCACGGTCTACATTTCCATTGCCGACAGCAAGGGGTGTGAAACGCTCCGTTTCCGTTTCAATGGGGATCGCACCCAGGTACGTCTGAAAACTGTCGAGATGGCGCTGAACCTCTTGAAAGACCGGCTGGAACCTAATTTGACCTGAGCAGGGAATAGCTTGAAAGCAATCCGGCAACTGTGTTAAAAGTTTAAATCTTTACTGCATTTTTTCAGGGGGGACAAAAGCAATGCAAGAGCGCGAAAAAGCAATTGATCTGGCGGTCAGCCAGATAGAGAAACAGTTCGGCAAAGGTTCAATCATGCGGCTCGGCAACGACCAGCCCCTGCCGGACGTTCCGGCAATCCCGACCGGAGCCCTTTCCCTGGATATTGCCCTTGGTGTGGGTGGGGTGCCCCGCGGCAGAGTAATCGAGGTTTTTGGCCCGGAATCTTCCGGTAAAACCACCCTGGCACTGCACATTGTTTCCGAGGCACAGAAGCTTGGCGGCATTGCCGCTTTCGTCGATGCCGAACATGCCCTTGATATCGGTTATGCCCGCAAACTCGGGGTAAAAACAGATGATCTGCTGGTATCCCAGCCTGACACCGGCGAACAGGCGCTGGAAATCGCCGAGACCCTTGTCCGGAGCGGCGCTATTGACGTCCTGGTCATCGACTCCGTGGCCGCCCTCGTGCCGAAAGCAGAGATCGAAGGAGACATGGGAGACTCGCACATGGGCCTGCAAGCCCGCCTGATGTCCCAGGCGCTGCGCAAGTTGACCGGCATCATCGCCAAGTCCAACTGCTGCGTCATTTTCATCAACCAGATCAGGATGAAGATCGGTGTCATGTTTGGTAATCCGGAGACCACCACCGGCGGCAACGCCCTGAAATTCTATGCTTCCGTAAGAATGGATATCAGAAAGATCGCCACCCTGAAGCAGGGTAACGATGTCATCGGTTCCCGTACCAGGGTCAAGGTAGTCAAGAACAAGGTAGCCCCGCCGTTCAAGGAGGTTGAATTCGACATCCTCTACGGTGAGGGGATCTCCAAGGAAGGTGACATCCTCGACCTGGCGGTTGACAAGGGGATTGTCGACAAGAGCGGCGCCTGGTTCTCCTATGGCAAGGACCGCATCGGCCAGGGGCGCGACAACACACGGATCTTCCTGAAAGAGCGGCCGGAGATGACCGCCGAAATCCGTGAAAAACTTCTCGCCGCCCTTGGCATTCAGAACGCTGTAAAACCCGGGGTGTAAGCACATGGATCTTAACGAGATCTTGACCATTGCTGTAAAAGCACGCGCTTCCGACATTCATATCAAAAGCGGTCTCCCCCCGATTGTGCGGATCGACGGCAAACTCCGTCCGATCCCCAATGCGCCGCGTATGTCAGGCGACACGGTCATGGCCATGGCCCACTCCATGATGAACGAGCGCCAGAAGCAGCAGTTTGATGACACTTACGAAGTCGATCTCTCCCACGGCTTACCGGGGGTCTGCCGCTTCAGGGTCAGCGCCTATCACCAGAGAGGGACTGTAGCTCTGGTTTTTCGGGCCATCTCCATCAACATCCCCAATCTTGAGGCGCTCAACCTGCCGCCTGTGCTGCGTAAGATCGCCATGGAAGAGCGTGGCCTCATCCTGGTAACCGGTACCACCGGCAGCGGCAAATCTTCGACCCTGGCAGCAATGATCGACTACATCAACGAGTCCCGTACTGCCAACATCATTACTGTCGAAGACCCGGTCGAGTTCCTGCACCGCGACAAGAAGAGCATCATCAGCCAACGCGAAATCGGCTTTGACACACTATCATTCGCTGCTGCCCTGAAAGGTGCCCTGCGGCAGGATCCTGACGTCATCCTCGTCGGCGAAATGCGCGATCTGGAAACCATTGAAACGGCAATTACCGCCGCTGAAACAGGCCATTTGGTCATGTCAACCCTGCATACCCTGGATGCCGCAGAAACAATCAACCGGATCATTTCCGTCTTCCCCCCTTACCATCAAAGACAGGTCAGAATGCAGCTCTCTGCCGTCATCAAGGGGGTCATCTCCCAGCGTCTGGTACCCAAAGCAGACGGCAGGGGCCGGGTACCGGCTGTTGAGGTCATGATCGGCACGGCCCGTGTCAAGGACTGTATCGACGACAAGGACAAGACCAAGCAGATTCCCGATGCCATTGCCCAGGGATTTTCCACCTACGGTATGCAGACCTTCGACCAGTCACTGATGCAGCTCTATTCAAGCAAACTGATCTCCTATGAAGAGGCGCTCAGACAGTCGACCAACCCTGATGATTTCGCTCTCAAGGTTTCGGGCATCTCCTCGACCTCGAACAGCACCTGGGATCAGTTCACTGCCGAAGCGCCTGCCGAAGAGCCGTCAGAGAACTCGACCGGTGATGATCCGAAAATCGAAAGGTTCTGACGACCCCTGCAGCAAGGCTCTTGATCTGCTGACCCGCCGTGATCACTCTTCGGCCGAGCTTGCCATGAAACTTCAAAGGCGAGGCTTTGAAAAGCAGGCCATTGACGAAACCCTCGCAAAACTGACAACACAGGGGTTTATCGATGATACCCGCTTTGCTGCCCGCTGGGTTGAATCGGCACTGCGCAACGGCCGCGGCTTCGGACCGAAACTGCTCCTTGGCCTGCAACAAAAGGGGATCAGCCGTGAAACCGCCCAACAGGCGGTTGCTGCCGGAGCAGTGGAAAACCCGGCCGAACAGGTACTGCAGGAGATAGTCGCCAGGAAGTTCGCCAATTTCGATGACAAGGGAGCCACCCCAAAAGAGCGGCAGCGGGTCTATAACTACCTGCAGCGCCGCGGCTTTCAGCTGGCAACCATAATCAGTTATTTCAAAAATCAGCTTACGGAGTGAGAAGGATGACAGGCAAAGAGCTTCGCGCAAGTTTCCTCGGTTTTTTCGAACAGAACGGGCATACCATCGTATCCAGCTCGGGTCTGGTACCCCACAACGACCCGACCCTGCTCTTCACCAATGCGGGGATGAACCAGTTCAAGGACTGTTTCCTCGGCATGGAGAAGCGTGATTACGTCCGGGCGGCCACATCGCAGAAATGCGTGCGGGCCGGCGGCAAGCACAACGATCTGGAAAATGTCGGCCGGACGGCGCGCCATCACACCTTTTTCGAAATGCTGGGGAATTTCTCCTTTGGCGATTACTTCAAAAAAGAGGCCATCGCCCTTGCCTGGCGGTTTCTGACCGAGGAGCTCAAACTGGACAAGGACCGCCTCTACGTCACGGTCTATACCGACGATGACGAAGCTGCCGATATCTGGCACCAGCAGGAGGGGGTTCCCAGGGAGCGGATTTACCGTTTCGGCGAAAAAGACAATTTCTGGTCCATGGGTGATACCGGCCCCTGCGGCCCCTGCAGCGAGATTTTCTGGGACAACGGCCCCGGCACCGGCTGCGGTGAACCTGACTGTGCGGTTGGTTGCGACTGCGACCGCTACATGGAAATCTGGAACAACGTCTTCATGCAGTTCAACCGCACCGCCGATGGCGTGCTCCACCCGCTCCCCAAGCCGGCCGTTGACACCGGCATGGGTCTGGAGCGGATCTGCACGGTCATGCAGGGGAAAACATCCAACTACGACACCGACCTGCTCCAGGGAATAATCCAGTTCATCGCCAGGCTGGCCAACAAGCAGTACGGCGACAACGAGAAAGACGATGTCTCCATGCGGGTCATTGCCGACCACTCACGGGCAACCACCTTTCTCATCTGCGATGGCGTCCTCCCCTCCAACGAGGGGCGGGGCTATGTACTGCGCCGCATCATGCGCCGCGCTGCCCGGCACGCCAAGATGCTCGGCTTTGCCGACCCTGTGCTCTACCGTGCTGTGGACGCAGTCAACTCCATCATGGGGGAAGCATTTCCGGAGCTGCTTGAGCGGGAAGAATATGTCAAGAAGGTTATCCTGGCTGAAGAGGAGCGCTTCGCCGAGACTCTTGATCGCGGTCTGGCCATACTCAACGAAGAGATCACCGGCCTGAAGAATGCCGCCAAGTCCACACTGCCGGGTGAAGCAGTGTTCAAGCTGTACGATACCTTCGGTTTCCCGGTTGACCTTACCGCTGACATCATGGCTGCCGAGGGGATGACCGTTGACGAGGCCGGTTTCGAGCTCTGCATGGAGCGTCAGCGGGCCCAGGCAAGGGAACACTGGAAAGGTTCCGGTGAAGAGGGGGTTGCCGACATCTTCAAGCAGCTGCATAGTGATGGTCTGAGGAGTGAATTCACAGGTTATGCCGGTCACAGCGGCTACTCGGTGGTGAAGGCCCTGCTGCAGAAAGGGGTGCCGGTTGCCGAAGCCTCTGCCGACGCTACTGTAGACCTGATTACTGATTCGACGCCGTTTTACGGCGCTTCCGGCGGACAGGCCGGTGATACCGGCACCATCTCCAGCGGCAATGCCCATCTGCGGGTGACTGAAACGCTCCGCCCGTTTACCGACCTGATCGTACACCGCTGTATCGTGGAGAGCGGCACCATTCGCACCGGCGAAGCGGTCGACCTGAAAGTCGCCACGCCGGAGCGGCTGGCAACAGCCCGCAACCATACGGCCACCCATCTGCTGCAGTCAGCACTGCGCCAGGTTCTGGGAGACCATGTCAAGCAGGCCGGCTCCCTGGTTGAGCCGGAGCGGCTCCGGTTCGACTTCACCCATTTCTCGGCCATGACTCTAGGAGAGATCACCAGGGCTGAAGAGATCGTCAACAGCTTTATCATGCTCAATGACCGGGTTGATTCCCGGGAGATGGCTGCAGCCGAAGCCATGGCCAGCGGCGCAACCGCCCTTTTCGGCGAAAAATACGGCGACAGTGTCAGGGTAGTCAAGGTTGGCGATGTCAGCATGGAGCTGTGCGGCGGTACCCATGTTACCGCTGCCGGCGATATCGGCTTTTTCAAGATCGTCAGCGAGGCAGGCATTGCCGCCGGGGTGAGACGTATCGAAGCAGTTACCGGCAGAGGTGCAGTCGACTTCGTCCAGAAACTGGAAACAGAGCAGCGTCAACTGGCAACGCTTGTCAAAGCCGAAGGCGGGGGTATACTTGACAGGGTCGAGCGCCTCCTCGCCCGGCAGAAGGAGATGCAGCGCGAGCTCGACAGCCTGCAGGCACAGGTGAATGCAGGCAAATCGGCAGACCTGCTGGCCAATGCCCGTGAAGCAGGCGGTATCAAGGCACTGGCAACGGTTGTCAAGGTTGCCGATGTCAAACAGCTGCGCGAACTGGCCGACACCCTCAAGGAACGGCTCGGCAGCGGCATTCTGGCGCTTGGCGCTGACATCGACGGTAAGGCAACCCTGCTGGTTGCGGTTTCAAAGGATCTTACCGGCCGCTTCAAGGCAGGCGACCTCATTCGCGAAATCGCCCCTGTCATTGGCGGCAGCGGCGGCGGAAAACCTGAACTGGCCCAGGCCGGCGGCAGTCAGCCGGAGAAACTTCCGGAAGCAGTGGAGAAGGTATTCGCGCTTCTGGAAGCTTGATTTTTACAGGACACCATGAATGCTTGAGCTGTGTCAAAAATCCGATCTGGAGCTTCGCCAGGAGATCCCCGCCAAGACAATCCTGATTGTCGACGATGAGGCTGTGATCCGTGATCTTTGCAAACGGGCTCTCAAGGGCTACAACGTCGTTGAGGCGGGGGGAGGGGAAGCCGCTCTCAGCCTCTTTGCCAAAGGCGGGATTGACGTAATTCTCACTGACGTCATGATGCCCGGCATGGACGGTATTGAGCTGCTGAAACGACTCAAGGAGAAGGAACCGACCATCGTGGTCATTGTCATGACCGGCTTTGCGGAAAAAGATGTCATTCTTAATGCCCTCAAGGCAGATGCCGATGACTTCATCTCCAAACCGCTCAACCTTCTGCAGCTCAAAACTGCCGTTGACAAGGCGCTGATCAAAAAAGCCCTGAAGGAAGAGATCGCATCACTGAAGTCTCTGGACCGGTTGAAATCGAACTTTCTGTCGACGATTTCCCATAAGTTCCGCACCCCGATAACCTCGATTTCACTGTTCCTTCAGAACCTGGCTTCAGGGACATATACTGCTGAAGACCCTGATTTCAAAATGAATGTCAGGCTGATTTCCGACGAATCAGCCTATCTTGAGCGGCTGGTGGCCGACCTGCTTGTCTTCAGCAGGGTCATGGACACAGGGGAGGGGCTGAAGAAGGAGCCTGTCTACCTGGCCAAGGCGATCCACAAGATCCTGGCCGAGTCGCGCGAAATTGCCACCAAGCCGGCAATCGAAGCCGTGCTTGACCTGGATGCAAAAGTCGTCATCCATGCTGACCGGGAAAAGATCACCTTTGCCCTCAAGCAGATTATTGACAACGCTTACAAGTTTTCCGGTGAAGAGGGTGAAGTTGGCATATCACTGCGGCAGGATGCCGAAAGGCTGATGCTTACAGTCAGTGACACCGGTAGCGGTATTGCTGCCGATGAGATCCCGAAAGTTTTCGAAAAATTCTATCAGATAGATCCGCACAACACCGGTCAGGTGCGCGGATTCGGACTGGGGCTCTTCTATGCCAGGGAGTTCATCAGAATGCATGGCGGCAGCATAACAGTGCAAAGCACTTCAGGCATGGGGTCAAAGTTTTCTGTATTGTTGCCACTGCACTCCGCCTGAACCGGATGCATTCAGCTCCAGACCATTAAAAACATAAAAAAGGAGAAAATTCTATGGCAAGCGAAAAAGTACTAACTCTTGGAGACAACAACTTCGAAGCAGAAGTTATTCAATCATCAGTGCCTGTGCTGGTAGACTTCTGGGCAACCTGGTGCGCCCCCTGCAAGGCAATTGCGCCGACAATCGACGCCATGGCCGATGAGTATGAAGGCAAGATCAAGGTGGGCAAGGTCAATGTTGATGACAGCCAGGCTACCCCTGCAAAATATGGAGTACGCGGCATTCCGACCGTAATTCTCTTCAAGGATGGCAAGGTTGTTGATCAGATCGTCGGCGCTGTGCCGAAAAGCCAGCTTGAGGCGCTGATCAAGAAAGCCATCTAGACGGCTCTCTTGTCGAGACTAAAAAAGGCGGCCTGTCCAGGTCGCCTTTTTTGTTTACAGTGGGGTGCTATCGCCAGACCTTAGCCTGAGATTATCTTCTGCAACTCCTCGCTGAACACAGAACACTGCCACTCCTTGAAGCCTGAATAATCACTGAATGAACCGGCAGGAAGCTCAGCCAGCTCCTCCAGCAGGGCGTTATTGGCCATGATGCCGGCATCAATGCCGAGCTCGGCGCTTTTCTGCGTCCGCCACTCCTTCAGTTTCTTCAAGCATTCATCCTGATGATGGCTCCGTTCCGGCTTTCTTTTGGTGGCAAACACCGGCAGCTCTGTTGCCGGCAGTTTCTTGCCGTCCCTGACTGCCTGCAGGATCGATCTGCTGTAGCGCTCCAGCAGCTTGGGTGAAAGCCCGCTGATCCCGCTCAAATCAGCGACCGAGACCGGGTTGCGCTCGGCAATTTCACGGACCGAGTCATTGCCGATAATTTTGAACGGCGGCAGATCTCTCTTCTGCGCCTCTTCATCACGAAAACGGAGCACCCCTTCCAGAATGGCCAACGCCTGGGGTCTCATCCTGGCAGCCCCTTTGAAGCGTGTCCCGAGCGGTGCATCGCTTCGCTCTGTCGTCCTTACCCGGCTGAGGAGCTCGCACTCCTCAAGCACCCAGGAAAGCCGCCCCTTCCCGGTCAGTTCGGCAGTAAGCTCGCCGTAGAGGCGCTGCAGCAGGCTGGTATCAGTCGCAGCGTAGTCCAGCATCTCCGGTGGAAGCGGCCTTCTGCTCCAGTCCGCCTGCTGGTATTTTTTGTCCAGCTCCACATTGAACCGCTTCTTGAGCACAGCGGCCAGCCCTACAGCCGGTTCGCCCAGGAACTGACAGGCGATCATCGTGTCGAAGAGATTGTTGATCTCGATACCGAAACCGCGATGCAGCATCCTGACATCATAATCAGCACCATGAAAGATTTTGACAATGGCCGGATCGGCAAAAATCGGCACCAGTGGCGACAGATCCGGGCAGGCAAGGGGATCGATGATGAAATTCTCTGTTTCAGTGGAGATTTGCAGCAGACAGACCTGCTCACGGTAGTGATGCATGGAATCCGCTTCAAGGTCACATGCCAGAAGGGTCTGCTTTTGAAAAAGGAGTGCTGCCTGTGCAAGCTGGTCCTGCGTGGTGATCATGGTGATCGGGGTCATATGGTATCTTTCTGTAGTTATTCCAATTCCAGATCAAGGATGATATCAAGGCGGCGAGGATTGAGGCTGAGAGGCGTACAGTTAAGTACGTTGAGCAGCCGAAGACGAGCCAACGAAGAGAGGGCCTTGATATGGAATTGGTGTTAGAATTCCTGTAAAAGCTGATAAATGGTGCTACGCTGTGCCGCCCTGAATCCGGCCCCCTTGATCAGGGTAACCATCTCGGCCATGCTCATCCGGAAGCTGCAGCCAGCAGCGGCCACGACATTCTCTTCCAGCATGGTGCCGCCAAGGTCATTGGCGCCGAAAAAGAGGGCCACCTGGGCCATCTTTGCCCCCTGGGTCACCCATGATGCCTGAACGTTGGGGACGTTGTCCAGAATAATGCGGGATAGGGCCAGCACTTTCAAATATTCGACTCCGGTGGCCGTGCTGCCGCCGAGCTCGGTATTGCCGGGCTGGTAGGTCCAGGGAATGAAGGCGGTGAATGAGCCACCGTCGGCCTGCAGTTCCCGCACCCGGAAAATGTGCTCGACAACCTCTTCAGCAGACTCCCGACTGCCGAACATCATGGTCGCCGTGGTCGGCATGCCGGCGCGGGCCGCCTCGCGCATCACCTCTGCCCAGCCGCTCCAGCCGATCTTCTTGGGAGAGATCTCCTGCCGCACCCGGTCAACCAGAATTTCCGCCCCCCCGCCGGGTATGGAGTTGAGCCCGGCAGCCTTGAGCCGGCTGACAGCATCCTGGATGGTGAGCCCGGAAATGGCCGCTATCTGGGTAATCTCGGCCGGGGAGAGGGAGTGATTCTGCACCTGGGGGAAGCGCTCCCTGATCCTGGTGAACAGCTGCTCGAACCACTCGATCCCCAGGTCCGGATGCAGCCCCCCCTGCATGAGCAGCTGGGTGCCACCCACGGCCACCAGCTCGCTGATCTTGGCAAAAATCTCTTCCTCTGCCAGCAGGTAGGCATCAACAGCCCCCTGGTCCCGGTAAAATGCGCAGAACTTGCATTTTGATTCACAGATATTGGTGTAATTGACGTTCCGGTCGACGACGAAGGTGACCAGGTTGTCAGGATGCAGCTTTCTCCTGATATTGTCAGCCAGTCTCCCCAGCTGGAGCAGATCGCCTTTCTGCAGCAGCAGCAGGGCCTCTTCCCTGGCAAGGGAGCCGCCAGCGGCTACGTTGTCAATAAGCGTATCAAGCCCGTTCATGGCTCATTCTTTTCTGCCGGGTAACCGGCGCAGGTTCCGGTCAGCTCACGTTTAATCTTTGCCAGCATCTCATCCTGATCGCTGATCCCTTCCGCGGCCTTGGCGTTGAGCGCCAGTGGCAGGAGCCCCATGAGCATGGTGCGAATATTGCCGCACCCCTCGCCGCCGCCGAAAATTTCCATCAAGCGGCGGGTCATCCCCTTGCCGATGAGAGTCCCCTCCAGCCGGGTCATCGCCTTGGCCACCCCTGGGCAGTCTTCAGTCGGGTGCCTGAGGAAATTGACACTGGCCGCACTGATGATCATGGCCTGGGGGTCAACGCTGATATCGACCTGAATGTCATGGAAAACATCCTTGAGAGACGCCGTCAGGCCAATTTGGCCATCCCGCCGGAAGATCCGGTAGGTGATGTCACGCCTGAAGTCATCAAATACATTGCAGGACTGCATCTCTTCTCCGTTCAGTAGCTCTTGCAGATGGCCACAATTTCCTTCAGTACATGGTCGGCCATGGCATAGGGGACCTGACAGGTGCCGACCGCCTTGTGGCCACCGCCGCCGTATTTGAGCATCAGTGAGCCGACATCAACGGTAGCGGTGCGGTTCAGAATGCTGTAACCGACGGAGATGGATACAAATTCCTTCCCCTTGCCGTCAATCAGCCTGACAGAGATGTTGGTTTCCGGGTAGAGGGAATAAACCAGAAACCGGTTGGACGGCGGCAGTTCGTCAATGCCGCGGGCATCGGTCACCAGCACCACACCGTCCTGAACAGAGTGCCTGGTGATAAACTCCCGCGCCTTATGGTCGTTGGCCAGGTAGAGGGCGATCCTCTCCACGGTATCAGGCAGAGCCAGAATCTGGTCAATGCTCTTGGTGCGGATATGGTCGACCAGCTCCCCCATGAAGGCAAGGTTGCTGATACGGTAATCCTTGTGATAGCCGAGACCGGTGCGCGGATCGCAGATGAAACCGAGCAGCACCCAGCCGTTCGGATTGAGAATCTCATCCTCGGTCAGCTGCCCCGAATCAACCTTGTCAACATAGTGGAGCATCTCGGTAAAGCGGGAGAGCTTCTCCGGACCGTAGTAATCGTAGATAACCCGGGCGGCACTGGGGGCCAGGGCGCTCTTCCCCTCATATTTACCGGCGAGCTGGAGCCGCTCATGCTCGCTGGAATGGTGGTCGAACCAGAGACCGCAACCCGGCACATACGGCACATTGGCAAGGATGTCGTTCTTGCTGACCGCAATCTTGCCATCCTGCAGATCCTTCGGATGAGCGTAGACCATCTCGTCCATCAGGCCGAGCTCTTTAAGGAGCGCAGCGCAGCAGATGCCATCAAAGTCGGAGCGGGTCAAGAGTCTCACGGGTGAACACCTCCAAAAAGGTTTTTTACAGTTAATTAGCAATTGAAATCTATAGCTTTCCGCAGGATTACAAGTCAAGTATTTAATGCTGTTTACAGCGAGATATCACTTCCACATTCACAGTAGTCAATTTATACTTCATATCATGCTCACCGCTGCCGACATAAAGCATTTTCCTGCCGCCCCCGGCGTCTATCTGATGAAAGATGACACCGGCCGGATCATCTATGTCGGCAAGGCGCTCAACCTCAGGAAACGGGTCGGTTCCTACTTCACCAAATCCAGCGACGGCCGCTACCAGAGTCGTTTCCTCATGCAGCGGGTGGTCAAGATCGACTGGCTGGCGACCGATACCGAAAAAGAGGCACTGCTGCTGGAAAACAGCCTCATCAAGGAGCACCGCCCCCGCTACAACCTCAGCCTGCGGGACGACAAGACCTACTTTTCCCTGCGACTCGATCCCAGGGAGGAGTTCCCCCGCATCACCATCAACCGCAAGGTGCAGCGGGCCGGCGCCAGATATTTCGGTCCCTGCTCTTCGGCGACAGCGGAGCGTGAGG
>VEOV01000040.1 GCA_012026855.1 Geobacter sp. | reverse complement strand
GTATATGCAATGAGTTTTTCTAACATTCATAGCTCCGTATTTTCTGTGGGCTCAGATTTAGGTCAGATTTGGTCGGACTGAATGAGGTGAACCGCAGGCGTAGCAGCGCTACGTCGAGGATTCGACGCTTGAAGTCCGGCCGAAGATGGCCTGAAGATGGGCCCACGACTGTCAATGTGCGTGCCCTTCGATCTCGCCTTTCTTCAACTCCGACTTGAGGATGAAGGCCCCTTTGACGGCATAGCGTTCCCCCTCATCGAGGTCGGAAACCACTTCCACCATCCCCCCCGAGGCACGTCCCACCTCGACCGGGCGCGCTTCGAATTCGGTGTCGCTCTCGGCGACAAAGATCAGCTTCTTGCCGTCCAGTTCCTGCACTGCCTCTTCAGGAACCGCCAGCACCGCCGGGGCATCCGATGCCATGGCAAGCTCTACGGTGGCGAACATCTCCGGCTTCAGCCTGCGTCCCGGATTGGCTACCTCGACCCGTGCCTTGACCGTTCGGGTTGACTCATCGACCAGGTCCGCCAGATAGGTGATCCGGCCACGGAATTTCTGGTCGGGAAAGGCGCCGACAATGACGGTTGCCACCTGACCCCGGCGCACCTTGGCCAGGTCCTTTTCATGGATATCCACCAGCACCCAGACCGACGAGAGGTCGGCAATGGTGTAGAGGCTCTTGGCAGGATCGGACAGCTCACCGACAATGGCATGCTTCTCGGTGATGATGCCAACCATGGGGGAACGGACCGGCAGCAGCGGCCTCTTGCGATGGTCCCCTTGCAGGTCGGCAGCCGCTAACCCGTACAGGGAGAGCCGTTCTTCGTCGGTATGCAGTTCGGTCTGGGCGGTCTTGTAGTCGGTTTCAGCCTGGTAGATCTCCTTGCGGGCCGCAATCTTCTTCTCCACCAACGCCTTGATCCGGTCCATATTGGCCTGGGCCAGGGCCAGCCTGGTCCTGGACTGGTGATAGCGACTCAACGCCTCCCCCAGCTCCACACTGTCCAGGGTCACCAGCACCTGGCCGGCGGCGACGCTGTCCCCCAGGGACGCTTTGACGGTAACGATCTTGCCGGAAATGCGCGGCGAAACATGGGCGATCCGGTCGGCATTGGCCTCCACCTTGCCGGTGGCGCTGATGGTTCCGGCCAGACGCTGCTTCTTGAGCGCGGCAACGACCACTCCGCTCTGCTTCTGCACTTCGGCGGTCATCTTGATGAGTTTCTCTGCACCGTGCCCCTCATGCCCCCCATGTCCTTCTTTCTCTTCGCCATGTTCGTCATGGGCCCCTTTTTCTTCATTGTGACCGGCCTCTTTATGCTCGGCCTGTTCGCCGCCACCTGTCGTGGAATGGGTCAGCCGGTAGGCGACGCCCCCCCCAAGTGCCAGGGCCAGGATGAGTCCGATGATGATTGCTTTCTTGTTCACTGCACACCTCCATTGATATCTGTCGCCACTGCTGCTTCGAGTTGTACCAGGGCCGTCTGACGGTCATGCAACGCCGTCAGGTAGCCTTCGCTGACCTCCAGGAATTTCTTCTGTTCCTGAATCACGGCCATAATACCGGCCTCGCCAATGCGATAGGCCTCCTGGGTAAGCTGCAGGTTTTCCTCAAGCTGGGGGAGAATATTCGTCTTGTACAGGGTCAGAATTTTTTCACTGTTCAGGTAGCTGCTGTAGGCAGTCTCTACTTCCTGCTCGATATTTCTCCCGGCTGCCGATAAGCGGCTTTCGGTGCTGCTCCGCCTGGCACGGGACTCCTGAACTCCTGCCTGATTCTTGTCAAAGAGGGGAATCGGCAGTGACAGGCGGATGCCGATCAGATTGTCACGCACTTTCTCTTCACCGACGCCGGTTGCATCGACCCTGCGTTCGTGGGCATAGAAGAAGCCAGCCGTGAGATTTGGCACCGCCTCGGCCTGGGCCAGCATGACGTCGGCTTCACCCCTGTTCTTCTCGGACTCCAGGGCCTTGCGGTCCGGCCGGTTAGCGTTCGCCAGCTGCTGCAGCTCTGCCAGCGATTTGGTCATGGGGGGTTCGGTTGCAAGGCTGCCGCTTATGACAGGCGATGCTCCCCCCGGCAGCCCCATGAAATTCCGGAGTCTGGCCCTGCTCTGATAGTCGGCTTTCAAGGCAGCAATCCGGGAACCTTCGCTCCGCGCCAGCTCAACCTTGACCAGATTCATCTCCAGCTCGGCAATGTCCCCGGCAGCCAGACGTTCCCTGGTCACATCGAGCAGCTGCTGGTTGAGCTTGATGGCCCGGTCAGCCAGTTCGGCCAGCCTGATTGCGTGGATGGCAGCGTAGAATGCGCTCTTAGCCTCTGCCCGGAGCAGCCGCTCCCGGTCTACCAGCTGCCAGCGGTACATCTCCAGTTCCTGTTCGGCAAGCTTCAGGCGTTTGTACCGTTTTCCCGCCAGGGAAAACTCCTGCGAGATGCCGAGAGTAAGGCTCAGCTCGTCACTGCTGCCGGTCAGGGCGCCGGTGCGGGTTTCCAGGTCAAGCACGGGATTCGGCAGGAGTCCTGCCCGGGTTTTGCCCGCATCCCGGAGCCCTTTTTCTTCACGAAAGGCGTTCAGTTCCCCATTGTGCTGCAGGGCATGAGCAACAACCTGGGGCAGGGTATAAGCCTGCTCTGCGGCAAGGGCCGGCAGTGCCATGGCAACAATGAGCAGCACCGGCAGAAAAGGGGTGCCCCTCTTCAAAAGTGGTAATGTTTCCAAGAAGATAACCTCCGGATTATGATTAAACTTTTAGCGGATATGCGTAACGGTAACGCAGAGAAGACACAACAGTACGGACGCACTGCGGGCGCAAGGTACTGCCGCTCTATGGAGACTGATTAAGCGTGATTGTCAGGCGGAACAAAGAGTGAGAGAAATATTTCCTGCGGAGGGTTGAAAATCTGCTGCATGAAATGATCGGTAATAACGAGGGAATAGGCAAACTCGATGCCGGTGGCAACAACCGGCAGATGGCAGGAGCAGTAGCATGTCGTGGCACAATGATCTGATTCTGAATGGTCGGCATCAGGACAGGAGTGGTGCCCTGTATCGGCTGCCTTGACAAAACTGCTGCCGGCCTGGAAGCCGCACTGTTGGCAGAGCAGATCGCCGGCAGCATGGGCCTCATGGCAGAGACCGGCAGTGCTGGCGCAGAGGATAATGGCAATCAGCAGAACTGACAGAATTTTATGCAGGGGTGAACGGCTCATGAGTTTTTCACGTTACGCGAATCAATGGAAATTTGTCAATCTGCAAAAACAGGCCCAGCTCCCCCTGCCCTTCAGACCTTCGCCAGAATCTTCATCAGATGGGGCACCATCTGCTTCTTGCGCGACATGACATTTTTCAGCTCATAAAGATGGGGCTCCAGCTGGGGATACTCCATTACATGGGCGATGCGGGTATGCCCCTCCACCAGAAACAGGGTCGTGCCGGCAGTAATGTCGGTCACCATCAGGCCGGCGATAAAGAGCCGGTCGCGCTGCTTGATTTCGGCCAGGGCGGTGAGCAGCGCCTCTTTCATGGCGTAGAACTCGGCAAAACCGACCACCTCCACCTGCCCCACGCCGATGCTCTTCCCTTCATGGCTGAACAGCTTGAAATCCCCCTCCACCACCCGCTGGGGCGAACCGTAATTTTTCAGGGAACTGCTGGCCGCAAAAATATCCCGGCCGAACTCTTCCGCCCCAAGTCCGGAAAGCTGCTCCAGCCATGGCACTATCTCCAGGTCGACTGCGGTGGTTGTGGGGGATTTCAGGATAACCGTGTCGGACAGGATGCCGGCCAGCAGCAGCGCTGCCACCCGCTGTTCCGGCTCAAGGCCGTGCTCACGGTAGCGCCTGGCGACCAGGGTGCAGCTGCTCCCGACCGGAGAGGTGATAAAGGTTATGGGGGTCATTGTATGGCTGTTGCCCAGCTTGTGGTGATCAATCACTTCCAGGATCTCCAGCTCCTCCGCCCCGGGCACTGCCTGCCCCATCTCGTTGTGATCCACCAGAATCAACGCATGGGGCACCGGCGCCATGAGAGACGACTTGGTGGCCACACCGGCCAGGAGGCCATCCTCATCGATGACGAAAAAGGCCGCTTCACCGGTGGCCAGCATCTTGCTGCGCAGCACCCTGACCGGCTCGCCCACACCGATGGTGGCAAATTTACGCTCCGCCAGAAGGGCGACGGGGGTGGAGAGCCGCGCCAGCCAGGCGGCCGTGGCCGTATCGTACGGGGTCAGCAGCACGGCAACCCCTTTTTGCACTGCCAGCTCCAGCAGATCGTCGTCAATTGTGTGGTCCCCGGTAATCACCAGCAGCCGCACCCCCCGCTCAATGGAGGCCTGCTGGATGGTGCGCCGGTTGCCGGTCATGATCAGCAGGCTGTCAGGGGCGTGGCCGTCGATGCGGCCGGAGAAAGACTCCTCCAGCATGGCGCCGATAAACAGTTTGAGGGTCAGCGGCTCCTCAAGGGGGGCGCCGGTGACGAATCTGCCGGCCAGTGTCCTGGCCAGCAGGGGGAATGTGGTGGTGAACTGCCGCTGCCGGTCACTGCCCGGGAGGAGGTAGTTTTCCGACAGCCTGAGCAGTGACAGGCTTCCTTGGGGGCGGCCGGCCTCGTCCAGTACCGGCAGCACCCTGATGCCGCTGGCATGGAACTTTTTCAGCGCCTCATAGGCTGACAGATCTGCCGGCACGGTCACCGGGTCCCGCTTGACGATGTCGCATACCCTGGGATGGACATCCGCCAGGTAGAGCGGGTCGTCGATGCCGAGGCGATCCAGAATATACCTGGTTTGTGGGTTCGGCATGCCGGCCATGGCCGCCACCGCGCCGGGAAGCCCGGTCTGCCGCTTCAGGGCAGCATAGGCAATGGCCGAGGCGATTGAGTCGGTATCCGGATTGCGATGGCCGATAACATAGACATTTTTGTTCAACTGTTGCCTCCTTATGCCTGCGCAGAGTTACGCCGGCGAATCCATTTTTCCGCTTCTATCACCACGTAGATGATAAATGAAGCGCCGATTATCAGCTGCCATTCACCGATACCGATCGGCTGGCTGCCGAAGGCCATGTTCATTGCCGGCAGGTAGGTGAACAGGAGCTGCAAGAGAATCATCAGGCCTACGCCCCAGAGCAGCCAACGGTTGCTGAACAGCCCTGTGGCAAACATTGAATGGCGCAGCGAGCGACAGTTGAACAGGTAGAACAGCTCGCCGCAGACAAAAACGTTAACTGCACAGGTGCGGGCCTGCCCGAGGCTGCTGCCATGCTGCAGTGCCCACTCGAACATGCCGAATGACGCGACCAGCAGCAAGCCCCCCACAATACCGATTCTCATCCCCAGTTCAGCGGTCAGCAGCGGTTTAGCAGGATCGACCGGAGGGCGGTTCATAATGCCCGGCTCTTTGGGTTCAAAGGCCAGCATCAGGCCGAGAAGCACCGCCGTGGTCATGTTGATCCAGAGGATCTGTACCGGCAGAATCGGCAACTGGGCCCCCGCAAAGCCCGCCGCCAGGATCACCAACCCCTCGCCAAGATTGGTGGGTAGCGTCCAGGTGATGATCTTGACCAGATTGTCGTACACGCCCCGCCCCTCTTCTACCGCAGCTTCAATGGAGGAGAAGTTATCGTCCGTCAGCACCATGTCCGCTGCCTCCCTGGCCACCTCGGTGCCGGTGATCCCCATGGCCACGCCGATATCCGCCTGTCGCAGCGCCGGGGCATCGTTGACGCCATCGCCGGTCATCGCCACAACCTGGCCGCCTGCCTGCAATGCCTCCACCAGCCGCAGCTTCTGTTCCGGGGCAACGCGGGCAAATACCGCTGTCCGCCTGGCAGCAGCAATCAAATCGGCGTCGGCGAGCTGCATCAGCTCCCATCCGTTCAGGACCTGGGGCTGCGCCGCTTCATGCACTCCGCCCGTCAGGCCGATCTGCCGGGCAATGGCGGCCGCCGTGACCGCATGGTCACCGGTAATCATCTTGACCCGGATGCCGGCTGCCTGGCAGGCCCTCACCGCAGCGACGGCCTCCTCGCGCGGCGGGTCGATCATACCCTGCAACCCCAGAAACGTCAAACCTGCGGCAACATTTTCATGCTGGAGCGACCCGGCAGAGCCGCTCTGCTCCAGGCGGGCAAAGGCCAGCACCCGCAGTCCTTTGTGGGCCATCTCCTCAGCCCGTTGGTAGCAGTCGTCAGCATGCAGGGCAACCAGCTCGCCGGAGGCAGACAGTGCCTGGCTGCAGCGGGGGACAAGGCTCTCGACCGCCCCTTTCAGATAGACGACATGACCGTTTCCTCCCCCGTGGAGCGTTGCCATATACTGATACTGCGATTCGAAGGGAATGGCGTCGAGGCGGGGATAAGCCGCAACAGCGGCAGCCCGTTCAAGCCCACCCTTCCCGGCCGAAACCAGCAGGGCGGCCTCGGTCGGATCACCCTCCACCTGCCACTCACCGTCAACCTCCTTCAGCCCGGCGTCATTGCAGAGCAGACCGGCCAGCAGACAGTGGCGCACTGCCGGCTGCCGGTCCGGATAAAACGCCTCGCCACAGAGGCTGAAGCTGCCCTCCGGCCCGTAGCCGCTGCCTGAGACCATGATCAGTTCACCACCGGCATACAGTTCCTGGACAGTCATCTGGTTCCGGGTCAGGGTGCCGGTCTTGTCTGAGCAGATTACCGTTGTGCTGCCCAGGGTCTCAACTGCCGGAAGTTTACGGATGATGGCATTGCGCCTGGCCATTTTGGCAACCCCTATGGCCAGGGTGATGGTCACCGCTGCCGGCAAACCTTCCGGAATTGCTCCCACAGCCAGTGCCACGACAGCCATGAACATCTCCAGACTGGATTCACCGCGCCACACTCCGACGACAAAGGTAACCGCTG
>VEOV01000229.1 GCA_012026855.1 Geobacter sp. | reverse complement strand
TATACTCCTTCAGACCGGCGCGTCAAGCAAATCAGCCGGCCTGGGCCTGTCACTCCGGATTGGTCCTCAACCGGTAGCCGACCCCCGGCTCGGTAACGATATGGCGCGGCCGGGCGGGATCGGCTTCGATCTTGCGCCGCAGGTTGCTGATGTTGACCCTGAGCAGGTGGGGCTGTTCCAGATAGGCCACTCCCCAGACATGTTTGAGGATCTGGCTGTGGGTCAGGACCTTGCCGGCGTGGGTGACAAACAGGCGGAGGATATCATACTCCGTCGGGGTGAGCTGGACCTCGCTCCCTGCCACGTTCACAGTGCGCAGGTTCAGATCGACCTGGAGGTCGCCGCTCCTGAAGACCGGATCGGGTGTCTGCTGCAGGGTTCGGCGCAACGCCGCCCGGATCCGGGCCAGCAGTTCGCCGACGCCGAACGGCTTGGTCAGGTAGTCGTCCGCCCCGTGGTCGAGCGCCCCCACCTTGTCGTCCTCCCGGTCCCGCACCGACAGAACGATGATCGGCACAGTCGACCACTCGCGGATTCTCCGGATCACTTCGATGCCGTCCAGGTCAGGCAACCCAAGGTCGAGCAGGATCACGTCCGGCCGGAAGGCGGCAGCGGCCGCCAGACCGGCATGGCCGTCCTGGGCCTCGTGGAGGATGAATTCGGCGGCGGTGAGCACCGTGTGGAGAAAGCGGCGGATGGCCAACTCGTCGTCAATGACCAGGATGCGGGGGAGATTTTCGCTCCGTTCAACCGTCATGGTGTCTGTCCTCCTCGACCGTCAGCGGCAGGCGGACGGAAATCCGCAGGCCGCCGTCGGGGCGGTTTTCTGCGGTAATCCGGCCGCCGTGGGCCTCGACAATCCCCTTGCAGATGGAGAGCCCCAGGCCGGTGCCCCCCGCCCCTTCGGGGATCGGGATGCGGTAGAACTTGTCGAAAATCCGGTGCAGGTCGTGCTCCGGCACCCCGCAGCCACGGTCGGCCACCTCGATCACCAGCCACTGCCCTTCAATGGCAGCGGTCAGTTCGACCGGTTCGCTCCGGGGGGCGTATTTCAGGCTGTTGTCCAGCAGGTTGACCAGTACCTGGGTCATCAGCACCAGATCCATTGAGACCAGCGGCACGGCCGGCAGCATTCGCAAGGACACCTCGCGCCCGTCCAGACGGGGCTCCAGCGCCGCCATTGCGCAGCCGACCAGGTCCTGCACATCGCACGGCTCCCGATTCAGCCGGACCGCCCCGGCTTCGATCCGCGTCATATCCAGCAGGTTGCCGACAAAACGGTTGAGGCGCTCCGCTTCACCGGCAGCAGTTTCCAGCAGTTCGCGCCGCGCCGGTTCGTCCAGGTGGGCAGCACGCTCCCGCAGGCTGGAGAGCACGCCGGTTACCGTGGCCAGGGGGGTGCGCAGGTCGTGGGAGATGGAGTTGAGCAGCGCCCGCTCCAGGTTCTCCCGCGCCTGGAGAATCTGGGCCTGCTCAGCCTGCCGCGAATACTGAATCCGTTCCAGTGCCATGGCGGCCTGGGTGGCGAAGGCATCGAGCAAACGGCGGCTTTCCTGGGAGTGGTACTCCTGCTCCTGCTCCAGCTGCACCCCCATCACCCCGAGCACACTGGCCGGGGTCTTTAACGGCAGGTAGATCAGCCCGGCCGAGACCAGAGTATCGGTGGCGCGGCCGGCCGGATGGTTGTTGCGGAACGCCCAGTCGGCAACCGCCAACTCCTTGAGATCAAGGTCGAGACCTTCGCTTTTCGCTACCAGGTCGAGGCGCTCCCCCTCGGGGATGAAGATGATCAGACGGGCGGGCAGAGCCTCCTCCACGTTCCTGACCACCGCCCTGAGGACAGCATCGATATCGATCGCCGCCGCCAGGTCGCGGCTCAGATAGTAGAGGCTGGCGGTCTGCAGTTCCCGGGCGCGGATCATCTCCGCCCGCTCGCGGGATTGGACCACCAGGGTGCTGATCACTGCTCCCACCACAAACAGGCCGACAAAAGTCATCAGGTATTGGGTGTCGAACACGGTAAAGGTGAGCCGGGGTGGCACGAAAAAGAAATCAAAGGCCAACACGCTCAGAACGGCACTGAGCAGGGCCGGCTTGCGCCCCAGACGCACCGAGGCCACCACCACTGCCAGAAGGTAGAACATGACCATATTGGTGGGTGCCAGAACCGGCCTGAGCAGCTCACAAAGCAGCGTCGCTCCGGCAACCAGCAGAACGCTGCCGGCATGGCCACGCAGCTGGAAGGGCCGGTGCTGGGGGTGCTTCTGAGGGGAGACCGGATGCTTCTCCGGTTCGAAACTCACTATCACCACGTCTACCGCGCCGCTGGCACGGATAACCTGGTCGACCAGTGGAGGGGAAAGCAGTTCCCGCCAGCGGGGCCGGGTCGGCTTACCCATGACGATCTTGGTAACGTTATGCTTTTGGGCGTAGTCCATGACCGCAGCGGTGACTTCGGTGGCGGTGACAGTGGCTACGGTGGCGCCCAGCCCCTCCGCCAGGCGCAGGTTGCGCCAGATCCGCTCCCGGTTTTCCTGGAGCTGGCGGCCGCCACCCGGGGTTTCGATGTAGAGGGTGAACCACTCACCCTTCAACTCCTCGGCCAGGCGGCAGGCGGCCCGAATCAGTGATTCGCTGTAGGGAGAGCCACTGACGCAGACCAGCAATCGCTCGGAAGTCGGCCAGGGCCCGGCGATGGACTGCACCTCCATATAGGCCCGCATCTGCTCGTCCACCCGGGCGGCGGTGCGGCGCAGTGAGAGCTCCCGGAGCGCCATGAGGTTGCCGGGGCGAAAGAATTTCTCAATCGCCTTGGCGGCCTGGTCGGCCACGTAGACCTTCCCTTCGTGCAGACGTTGCAGCAGGTCTTCCGGCGGGATGTCCACCAGCTTGATCTCGAAGGCGATATCCAGCAACCGGTCGGGGACGGTCTCCCGCACCGTGATACCGGTAATCCGGCTCACCACGTCGTTCAGGCTCTCGAAATGCTGGATGTTGACCGAGGTATAGACGTCGATCCCTGCCTCCAGCAGCTCCTCCACGTCCTGCCAGCGTTTCTCGTGGCGGCAGCCCGGGGCGTTGCTGTGGGCCAGCTCGTCCACCAGCACGATCTGCGGCTTACGGGCGAGAATGGCATCGATATCCATCTCCGGCAGGGAGACCCCCAGGTAGGGGACCTGTCTGCGGGGGACAACCTCCAGCCCCTGCAGCAGGGCATCGGTCTCGGCACGACCATGGGACTCCACATAACCGATTATAAGGTCACGGCCGTCAGCCTGCCGCTTGCGGGCAGCCTCCAGCATGGCGTAGGTCTTCCCCACCCCGGCGGCATAGCCCAGAAAGATCTTCAGCCTGCCCAGCTCGGCGGTCACCTCCTCCGCCTGGGCCAGTTTCAGCATCGCCTCCGGAGAGGGACGCATGTCGTCGTTATCAGCCGTCATTTGGGAAGTTTATCCAATTCAAGGTTCAATACAAGCAGATTCACCCGCGGTGCCCCGAGAAAACCAAACTGGCGGTCTTCGGTGGTTTTGGCGACCAGTTGCCGGACGACAGCCTCGCTCACCCCCCGCGCCATGGCCACCCGGGGAACCTGCAACGAGGCCGCTTCAGGGGAGATATGGGGGTCGAGGCCGCTGGCCGAGGCCTGCACCAGCTCGGATGGCAGAGGACCGGTTACGCCGCTGTCCCGGTACACCTTCACCCGGGCAGCAACGGCCTTCAGGTAGTCGGGGTTGGTCGGCCCGGCGTTGGAGCCACCGGAGGCCAGGGGGTTATAGGCGAAATCAGTGGTGCTTGAGGGCCTGGGCCAGAAGTATTGCGGAGCGGAGAAGGGCTGGCCGATCAGGGCTGACCCCCTCTCCCGGCCGCGACTGTCGGCAATGAAGCTCCCTTTGGCCTGGTTTGGAAAGACTGCATGGGCCAATCCGGTCACAACAGCCGGATAGATGCCGCCGCAAATGATGGTAAAGATTATTAACAGCAGAATTGCCGGCTTTATCTCTTTCATTGCTTTACCCTTTCTGGTCTGACTGGTTCACCGGATCGGAAATTCGGTCAGACAAAATATCCCACCACCAGATCAATCACCTTGATCCCCACAAACGGGGCCACCATGCCGCCGAAGCCATAGATCAGCAGGTTGTGGATCAGCAGCTTCTCGGCCGGCAACGGCCTGAATTTGGTCCCTTTCAGGGCCAGCGGCACCAGCAGGGGAATGATGACGGCATTGAAGATGACCGCCGACAGGATGGCGCTGTAAGGACTGGCCAGATGCATCACGTTGAGCACCCCCAACTGCGGGTAGATGGCAAGCAGCATGGCCGGGATGATGGCAAAATACTAGGCTACGTCGTTACTGATGCTGAAGGTGGTCAGGTTGCCGCGGGGCATCAGAATCTGCTTGCCCACCTCGACGATGTCCAGCAGCTTGGTGGGATTGCTGTCCAGATCGATGATGTTGGCCGCCTCCCGCGCAGGCTGGGTGCCGGTGTTCATGGCCACGGCCACGTCGGCCTGGGCCAGGGCCGGGGCGTCGTTGGTGCCGTCGCCGGTCATGGCCACCATGAAACCCTGTTCCTGGTAGTCACGAATCAGGCGCAGTTTTTCCTCCGGCTTGGCCTGGGCGAGGAAGTCGTCCACCTGGGCCTCGGCAGCTATGGCCGCGGCGGTGAGCGGGTTGTCACCGGTGATCATCACCGTCTTGATCCCCATGCTGCGCAGCTGGAGGAAACGCTCCTGGATGCCGGCCTTGACAATGTCCTTCAGATTGATGACCCCGAGAATTTCGCAATCCCGGCATACCACCAGGGGTGTGGCGCCCCCCCTGGCAATCCGGTCGACCACGCCGGTCAGGTCCCCGGGAACAACCATGCAGCCCAGCTTCTGCACAAAGGCAATGGTCGAGTCGGCAGCTCCCTTGCGGTACTGTTGCCCGCCGGCATCGACTCCGGAAAGACGAGTCTCGGCACTGAACTCCACTGTCACGGCATCCGGCGGCATCTCCCGGCTGAGTTGGTACTTCTGTTTCGCCAGCACCACCACACTGCGCCCTTCAGGGGTTTCATCGGTTATTGACGCCATCAGGGCCGCCTCGGCCAGTTCCTGCTCACTGTGCCCGCCTACCGGGACAAAAGCTACTGCCTCACGGTTGCCATGGGTAATGGTACCGGTCTTGTCCAGCAGCAGCACGTTCACATCGCCCGCGGCTTCGATGGCACGGCCGGAAAGGGCAATGACGTTCTTCTGGAAGAGGCGATCCATGCCGGCGATACCTATGGCCGGCAGCAGGGCGGCGATGGTGGTCGGCGCCAGGCAGACAAAGAGTGCCACCAGAACCGTCAGCGATACCGGCTCGCCCTGGCCGGACACCGTGACACTGTAGCTGGAAAGCGGGCTGATATTGACGCAGACCAGCAAAAAGACCAGGGTCAGGGCAATCAGCAGCACCTCCAGGGCGACCTCATTGGGGGTCTTGCGCCGCTTGGCCCCCTCAATCAGGCCGATCATCCGGTCAAGGAAGGTTTCCCCCGGATTGGCGGTAATTCTGACGATAATGGCGCTGGAAATGACACTGGTGCCACCGGTAACCGCCGACCGGTCGCCGCCGGACTCACGGACCACCGGCGCAGACTCGCCGGTCACAGCCGCTTCATTGACCAGGGCCGCACCGGCCACGACATCGCCGTCACCGGCAATCATCTCGCTGGCCTCTACCAGAATGTAATCCCCCATGCGCAGCTGGCTGGCGCCGATCAGGGTGTATATGCTACCGAATTCCGGTTTATCCAGGCGCCTGGCCGTCACATCGGTGCGGCTCTTGCGCAGGCTGGCGGCACGGGCCTTGCCCCGCCCTTCGGCCAGCGCCTCGGCAAAGGTGGAGAAAACCACTGTCAACCAGAGCCAGAGCGAGACCGTGCCGGTAAACCAGGCCGGTTCACTGTTGGCTCCGGCAAGAGACATGACAAAGGTAATCAGGGTAATGACGCTGGCGATCTCCACGCAGAGCATGACCGGATTGCGCCAGAGAGTGCGCGGATCGAGCTTCCTGAAACAGTCGACCAGCGCACCCTGCAAAAGCGCTGCATCGAATACCGATTGTGGTTGTTGGGTATGTTTTGACATTACTCAGATACCTCCAAGCATGGTCAAATGTTCGGCAATCGGCCCCATGGCCAGGACCGGGAAAAAGGTCAGGGCCCCGACAATGAGGATAACCAGGGTCAGCCAGAGAGCAAACGGCACCTTGTCGGTCGGCAACGTTCCCAGACTCGGCGGGACATACTTCTTTCCGGCCAGGGAACCGGCCATGGCCAGCACCGCAATGGCCGGCACGTAGCGGCCGAGAGTCATTGCCAGCGAACCGAGCAGGTTGTAGAAATTGATATTGGCATTCAGGCCGGCAAAGGCGCTGCCGTTGTTGTTGGCCATGGAAGCCAGGGCATAGAACACCTCTGACAGGCCGTGGGCCCCGGGATTGGCCATTGCTGCCACTGCCTGGGGGGTGATCATGGCAATGCCGGACAGCATCAGCACCATAACCCCGGCGACAATGATCGTCACAATCGACAGCCACATCTCCTGCACCTCGATCTTCTTCCCCAGATATTCCGGGGTGCGGCCGATCATCAGCCCGGAAACGAAGACGGCGATGATGGCAAAGGCGAGCATGGTGTAGAGCCCCGAGCCGACGCCACCAAAGATGATTTCGCCCAGCAGGATCAGACTTAACGGCATCATGCCGCCAAGGGGGGTGAGGGAATCGTGCATGGTATTGACCGCGCCGCAGGAGGTGCCGGTGGTCGCTACGGTAAAGAGGTTGCTCCCGGCCAGGCCGAAGCGGACCTCCTTCCCTTCCATGTTGCTGCTCTGCACGCCAAGCCTCGACACCATGGGGTTGCCGCTGCTCTCGGCCCACTGCAGCACCCCGAAGGTAATGATCAGGATGAAGAGCATTACCCCCAGGAGGGTCCACCCCTGGCGGCTATTACCTGCCATGACGCCGAAAGTATGGGTCAGGGCGCCGGGGATGAGCAGAATCAGCAGGTTCTCGATAAAGGTGGTGTGTGGCGTCGGGTGCTCGAAGGGGTGGGCCGAGTTGGCGTTGAAAAAGCCCCCGCCGTTGGTCCCCAGCTCCTTGATCGCCTCCTGGGAAGCCACCGGTCCCATGGGAATGGTAACCTCCCTGGCGGTAGCGCTTTCGGTAACCGGTTTTCCACTGGCATCCTTGAGCGGATTCCCACTGGCATCCAGCTTCAGTTTGTCGTAGCTGAGCGACTGTACCAGCGGCACGGTCCTGTAGCTGCTGAAGTTCTGGATCACCCCCTGGGAGACCAGGACAAGGGCGGCAATCATGGCAATGGGCAGCAGGATATAGAGAGTGCAGCGAGTCAGATCGACCCAGAAATTGCCCAGCAGGGAGGTTTTGCGGCGGACGAAGCCGCGGATCACGGCGATGGCCACAGCGATGCCGGTGGCGGCGGAGACGAAGTTGTGCACCGTCAGGCCAACCATCTGGGTGAAATAGCTGGCCGCCATTTCCCCGCTGTATGCCTGCCAGTTGGTATTGGTCGTAAAGCTGATTGCCGTATTAAGGGCCAGCTGCCAGCTGAAGCCGGGCAGTTGCTGCGGATTGAGCGGCAGCAGGTGCTGGGTAAGCAGCATGACAAAGAGCGCCAGGAACAGTGTCAGATTGAATAGCAGCATGGCCCCGGCATAACGCTGCCACCCCATTTCATCTTCAGGCTCCACGCCGCTGACGCGGTAGATGAGCCGTTCACAGGGAGCCAGCAGCGGCGACAGGAAAGTCCGTTCCCCCTGAAATACTTTGGCCATGAAACCACCCAACGGCTTGACCAGGGCCAGCAGCATGAGGAACAGGAAACCTGTCTGCATCCATTCGTAGGCGTTCATGGGGATTTTTCCCTTGATTGCGGCGGAGGCATATTCAGCAGCTGCCTGGCAATAGCGACCGGTATGACAGCCCAGGAATTATTCAACCGGTCAAACACCGGCACCTGACCATGGCCGTAATCCGGCGGCGGTACCGAGGTAATGCCGTCTTCGTACTCAAGCATAGCAGGTTCCTCAAAGGTTTCACCTTCATAGAGGCCGGTTTTTGTGTTGAACAGGTAGGCTTTCATGGTAATCCCCCTTCACGAATACTCTTCCATGATTTCAGGGTAGCAGGGCTCTGATAAATTGGGTGTCAAGATGGAGGTGAAAGAGGTCAATTTTGTATCAAGAGGAATTGGACCGGATCAGGTCGATGCCGCTTGACGGGACACGACAGTTTAGTTACCCTGCCAGACATGAATAAACCCTCTGCATTGTTGAACAAACCCGAACTGCTCGCCCCGGCCGGCTCACTGGAGACCTTCTTTGCGGCCATGGAAAAGGGGGCTGACGCCGTCTATGCCGGGCTCAAGCAGTTCTCTGCCCGTGCCAAGGCAAAAAACTTCACCCCCTACCAGATGGAGCAGATGACCGCCTATGCCCACTCCCTGGGGCGCAAACTCTATGTCACCCTGAACACCCTGGTCAAAGAAGATGAGCTGCCCCTGCTGATCGACACCCTCTCCGCCCTGGAGGCGATGCAGGTGGATGCCGTCATCCTCCAGGACATGGCCGTTGCCCGGCTGGCGCGGCAGTTCTTCCCGAAACTGGCGCTGCACGCCTCGACCCAGATGACCGTGCACAACACCGACGGTGTCCTGCAGCTGGCCGAGCTCGGCTTTGAACGGGTGGTGCTGGCCCGGGAGCTCCACCTCGACCAGATCAGCAGCATCGTTGCCAAAAGCCCCATCGGCATCGAATGCTTCATCCATGGCGCGCTCTGTTTCTCCGTCTCCGGCCAGTGCTATTTCTCTTCGTTCCTGGGGGGCCACCGCGGCAACCGGGGGCGCTGCGCCCAGCCCTGCCGCCGCCAGTACAAGTACAAGGGGAAGGAGGGGTACTACTTCTCCACCAATGACTTCTCCAGTATCGATCTGATCCCCCAGATGGTGGCCGCCGGGGTCTCCTCCCTGAAGATCGAGGGACGGATGAAGTCCGCCGAGTACGTTGCCTCCATCGTCGCCGCCTCCCGCCGGGTGCTGGACGCCGATGAAAAGCGGCTGCCAGCGGCCATCGGCGAGGCACGGGAGCTGATCAAGCAGTCGTTCGGCCGGGTGCCGACCAAAGGTTTCCTGGCATCCCACACCCCGCCGGACATCGCCACTCCGTCCCTCAGGGGGGCAACCGGCCGCTTCCTGGGTGAGATCAAGTCCGTCCGGGGGGGCAGGATCTTCTTCGAGAGCCGCGACAAGCTCCATATCGGCGACCGGATCAGGATCCAGCCCAAGAGCGACATGGCGGGCAAGGGCTTTACCGTGCGGGAGATCTTTGTCGACAATAAGCCGGTGAAAGTTGCTGCCGAACGGGCCAGGATTGCCGTCAGCTCCCCATTCGAGGCGGCTGTGGGGGATGCGGTCTTCAAGGTCTCGTCCGAAACTGCCTTCACCATGAGCGAAAATGCCTGCCTGAAACGGCTGGAGACTGTCAAGACTGGTAAAATGGAGTGCGACCTCAGTTTTGCCCTGCAGGCTGGTGAGCTGGTCATCGTTGCCGAGGTGGCCGGCACAAGGGAGAGCATCAGTTTCAATCTTCCGGCCAGCGAACCGTCCGGCAGCACCATGGCCGAAGTCTTCTCCGGGCAGTTTTCCAAGTGCGGCGACACGCCGTTCAGCCTGGGAAAAGTTGACGCCGAGGGTTTTCCCGCCATCATGATCCCGCCAACAGTTTTGAAAGAGATCCGCCGGGATTTCTACCGGGAGCTGGAAAGCCGTATCAAACCAGAGCTCCAGCGCCGCCGCGATGAACGGCGCAAGGCAGCCATGGCCTCCCTGCCGGGCAGACAGAAGCCGGCCACCACCAGGCGCCCGGAGCTGGTGGTCAGGGTGGACAAGGGGACTGAGCTGCAGCTGCTCCACCGCGATGGCGTCGATGTCCTGGCGCTTCCCCTCTCCAGGGCCAACCTCCACCAGCTCCCCCAGATTACCCGGAAGCTGCGCGGCCGCGAGGAGCGGATCATCTGGCGGCTGCCGTTCATGATTTTCGACGAGGAGTGCCGCTGGTACCGCGAGGCGGTGACCTGGCTGGCAGAGGCCGGTTTTTCCCGCTTTGAAGTGTCCAACATCAGCCATTTCCGGTTTTTCCGGGAGCTTGCCGACCGGAAGCCGGAAATCTCCACCGACTACCGGCTCTTCTCCCTCAACAGCGTTGCCCTGGAAGAGTGGCGAGAGCTCGGGGCAGCGGCAGCAACCCAAAACATCGAAGACGACGCCGAAAACATGGCGCAGCTGCTGGCCAGCGAAACGCCGCTCCTGCGCCGGGTGGTGCTGCACTGCGAGGTGCCTGCCATTGTCTCCAAAATCGCCATCAAGGCGGTCAAAAACGATGCACCGGTGGTCTCCGACCGGGGTGACGGCTACCGGGTCACCGTCAAAGACGGCCTGACCCAGATCACGCCAACCAGGCATTTCGCCATCACCCAGTTCCGCGACCGTTTGCAGGCCATGGGGTGCAGCGCCTTTATCCTCGACCTGGCCAGCCTGGAAAAGCCGGAACAGGAGCGGGTGCTTGGGGCCTACGCCTCTGGCCGGGAGCTGCCGGACAGCTCACCATTCAACTTCATTTCAGGACTGGTCTAAATGATCCTTACCGCCAGAGTAACCGACGAACTTGCCAACATGCGCCTCGACGATGCTGCCAAAGGGCTTTTTCCCCAGCTTTCCAAGGGGGAGATCCGCCGGGTCATCGACCTGGGGGGCTGCGCCGTCAACCAGGTCATGGTGCGGGTCGCCTCCAAGCAGCTGCGCCAGGGGGATGAAATCATCATCGGTGTCATGGAACCGGAGCGGTTCGTTGATTTCAAAATTGCCACTGACACCCTCCTCTTTGAGGATAAAAACTATCTGGCCCTCTGCAAGCCGGACGGCATCAACAGCCAGCGTACCCCCTACCAGTTGAAAGGGACGGCCGAGTACGCCGTGGCCGAATATCTCAAGGCCAGCGGCAGCAGTGAGCCGGCGCGAGTCATCCATCGCCTCGACCGGGGCACCTCCGGGGTGATGTTCTTTCCGAAGAACAAACCGGCGGCCACCTGGATCTCAGACCAGCTGAAAAACAGCGCCGTGGAAAAAGTCTACTGGGCGATTGTCTCTGACGTGCCGGATGACGGGAGCTGGCAGGTGGATGCCCCCATCGGCAAGCTGAACAAATTCCGCTATGGCGTGATGATGCCGGGCAAGCCGTCAATCACGGATTTTAAAGTGCTGGCCACCGGTCGTGGTGCTGTCCTGATCGAGGCCAGACCCCAGACCGGCCGCACCCACCAGATCCGGGTGCATCTGGCCCACAGCAATCTGCCGATCCTTGGTGACAACCCTTACGGCGGCGCACCGGCAGAGCGGATGATGCTTCACTGCCGCTCCATGGCTTTTCGCGACAAAAGTGGTAGACTTGTCACTGCCATTGCCGAACCTGGCGAGAGCTTCATCAGAATAATGCAGGAGCGAAGCCTGGCATTTCCGGAGGGTTGACATGAAGCGTCGCTCGACTTTGCAGATCACCCTGGTGCTTGTGGGGGCGATAGCGACCGCTGGCTGCGGCGGCAAAGACCAGCGACCTCTCTACAAGAGCAAGCAGGACTGCCTCGATGACTGGGGGGGAAACGAGCAGGATTGCCAGGAGCCTGGCCAGGGCACGCCTCACTACCGTTCCGGCTACTACTACGGACCGATTTACAGGAGCGGCGGCAGAGCTGTTGCACGTTCGATCGGCATGGCCACAATCTCTCGCGGCGGTTTCGGCTCCTCCGGCCATTTCCACGGCTTTTTCGGCGGTTAGCGCACCATGATCCGGCGTGCCATAACACCCCGCAATGACTGGCAGACTAAAGTTGAAGCTGCCGGAATGAGTTATCACACCATAGATGGCGCCGTTTACTGGGACGAAAGCGCCTGCTACCGCTTCTCCGCCGGGGAGATCGATGCCATCGAGAGCGCCACAGCCGAGCTTTACCGGTTATGCTGCCTGGCAGTGGAAGAGATTATCCGCAAGGACCGCTTTGCTGAATTCCGCATTCCGGAGGAATTCAAAAACCACCTGAAACGTTCCTGGGAAGAGGATGAACCTTCTCTCTACGGCCGTTTCGATCTCTGTTTTGACGGCAGCATGCCACCCAAGATGCTGGAATTCAATGCCGATACCCCGACTGCCCTGCTTGAAGCAGGGGTTGTGCAGTGGTTCTGGCTGCAGGATCGATTTCCCGAAGAGGATCAGTACAATTCGATTCATGAAAAACTGATCGCGTCATGGCAGACCTGGCCCCATCAGGTAAACCTGCTCCACTTTGCCTCTGCAGCCGGCTCTGCAGAGGATCTTTTCAATGTCAGATACCTTATGGATACTGCTGTCCAGGCCGGCATGGCAGTGCAGCATATCAACATCGAAGAGATCGGCTGGAACCGAGCCTCGCGCTGCTTCGTTGACCTTGACAACAAACCGATCACCGACCTTTTCAAACTCTACCCCTGGGAGTGGCTTCTTCGCGAAGAGTTTGCCCCCTTTATCCCCGTAAGTGGCATCAAAATGGTCGAACCTGCCTGGAAGCTGCTAATGAGCTGCAAGGGGATACTGCCTCTTCTCTGGGAGCTTTTCCCGGATCACCCCAATCTGCTGCCGGCATATACCAGCGAAGCAGAGCTGTCAGGTGACAGGGTTGTGAAGCCGCTCTACTCAAGGGAGGGCAGCAACATCAGAATACACAGAGGGGATGAGATTCTCGCATCTCAAGGCAGTTATGGCACCGAAGGCACCATCTGCCAGCAGTTTGCGCCGCTCCCATGTTTTGACGGCAATTATCCGGTAACCGGCTCCTGGGTCATAGGGGGCGAACCGGCAGGCATCGGCATCAGAGAGGACTTGACCCCGATTACCACCAATAACAGCCGCTTCATACCGCACTATTTTACGGAGGGATAAGATGGCATCTTTAACCTTGATTGAATCACTTGCCGGCTTCGGCAGCTTCCTGGGCTATTTTGCAACAGCAACCGTTCTGCTGATGCTGTTCAGCCTGATCTACGGCAAGGTGACCCCCTACCCGGAATTCAACCTCATCAAGCAGGGTAAAGTCGCCCCGGCAATCAGTTTCACCGGTGCCATGCTCGGCTTTGTTGCTCCGCTGGCCAGCGCCGTATCACACAGCATAGCAATCCTGGACATGATCGTCTGGGCGGTCATTGCCCTGACGGTGCAGATTGGGGTGTTTATTGCCCTGAGGCTGCTCTTCTCCAGTCTTTGCAACGCCATTGCCGATGACTCCATTGCGGCCGCAATTCTTTTAGGCGGACTCTCGTTTTCAATCGGCATACTGAATGCCGCCTGCATGACTTATTAACAGACAGAGGGTGACAAATCGAAGCTGAGTGATTAGATTACCGGCACAATGGGAAATACAGATACGGAGGAACTATGAAACGGATCATATTGACACTTCTGGCAATGGCAGCAATGACAATCATGGGTGGCTGCGGCTACAACAGCATGCAGGCTGGGGAAGAGGCGGTATTTGCCGCCTGGGCGGATGTGGAGGCGTCCTATCAGCGCCGCGCCGATCTTATCCCCAATCTGGTGGAGGTGGTCAAGGGGTACGCCAAGCATGAGGCCGATACACTGAAGGCGGTCACTGAGGCACGCTCCAAGGTCGGTTCCATCCAGGCCAGCAAGCAGCTGGTCAACGATCCCCAAGCGCTGGCAAAGTTCCAGCAGAGCCAGGGGGAGCTCTCCGGTGCCCTGTCGCGGCTAATGGTGGTGGTGGAGCGCTACCCGGACCTGAAGGCCAACCAGAACTTCCGCGACCTGCAGAGCCAGCTGGAGGGGACGGAAAACCGGATCAACGTTGCCCGGGTCCGCTACAACAAGTCTGTGCAGGACTTCAACACCAGCATCAGGACCTTTCCTAACAGCATGACCAACTCGCTGCTGCTGCACCTCTCCCGCAAGGAACCGTTTAAGGCGGAGGAGGGGGCCAAGGAAGCACCCAAGGTAAAATTTTAGCTGGGAAAGGCGCTTTTCCGCCCTGGCGGCGTAAGTCTTCGCAATAGCTTGTGCGGCGTAGCAGTCACTCTCTCTATCTCTCCCCCAGAGGGGGAGAGAACTCATTGCCCTCTCCCATTGGGAGTGGGGTAGGGTGAGGGTGGCTACGCCTCCGCGCTATCTGCTCGACAGCCTTGCCAGGACGAAAAATCACTCTTTCCTGAAAACCGATTGCTAACTGGGTCAACAATGAGATTCGTTTACATTTTCCTGACATGCCTACTCTATACCACTTCGGCGCTGGCGCTGGAGCCGCCGGCGCTGCGCAGCCATGTCAACGACTATGCTGCCCTGCTCTCTCCTGCCGTCACTGCCCAACTGGAGCAGCAGCTGCAGGAGCTGGAAAAGAGCGACTCCACCCAGGTAGTGATCCTGACTGTCCCGAGTCTGGAGGGTGACAGTCTGGAGGATTTTTCCATCAGGGTGGCCGAGAAGTGGCGCATCGGTCAGAAAGGGGTGGATAACGGCGTCATCCTGCTGATCTCCAAGGCGGAGCACAAAATCAGGATCGAAGTCGGCAGGGGACTTGAGGGGAAACTGACCGACCTCATCTCCGGCCGTATCATCAGGAACGACATTGCCCCGAAGTTCAAGAGCAATGACTTTGACGGCGGAGTTGCGGCCGGAGTCAGTTCACTCATTGCGGT
>VEOV01000221.1 GCA_012026855.1 Geobacter sp. | reverse complement strand
TGCCGCCAGCCTGCCGGCCATATGATCAAAGGAGCTGGCCAGGTCACCCAGTTCCCCCCCCTGAACCAGGGGAGCAACTCTTGACTCAAGGTCGCCTTCGGCGATTTTTTGTGAAGCCAGCCGAAGTGTTGCGATACGGTCGGTAATTGAGCGTTTGCCGATTACCAGCACGATGAAAAAGGCGCTGATGACAAACGGCAGCAGGGTGATCAGGTTGTCAAGCATCTGGCGGTTGGCCGAAGCAACTGCCTCATCGAGCGAGAGACCTGCCCGGACGTACATGTACGGGTCCTTCTCGCCAGGCAGGCGGAGTTTTCGATAGGTGACGATGCGTTTTTCGCCGTCCTTGCGCACGAAATCATAGGTATCCCTGTCCGGCCCCTCCTGCATTCTCCGCAAATCCTCAGGTTTGATCGGTTTGCCGACCGCCTCGCCAAAAGCCTTGCCCCTGCTGAGTATGGTGCCGTTCCTGTCTACGAGGACATAGTTTGTGTTTGCCGGGAGTTGGGAACGCCCCAGAATGGCGCGCATCACATCAAGATCAATATTGATGATGACTGCACCGTGAAAACTGCCATGAAAGACGATGGGGCTGGCCAGATGGATGGTCGGTTTGCCGGTCGATCTGCTGATGACATACTCCCCGGCAGAGAAGCGGAGTGTTTTCATTGCGTTATTGAAATAGACTCTGCCGGCAGCAGTAACTTTCTTGTGCTTCTCCAGCGGGATCGCCGAGGCCCAGACGTCGCCTTTGGCGTCGGCCAGCAGAATGTTCTGAAACTGTGGATTGTCTTTGAGTGTGCTTGCCAGGATTGGCTGAGCCTTGACGCCGTTGCTGTTCTGTATTTCCGGGAGTTCGGTCAACAGTCTGGAGAGCAGCTGAGTTTCTCTGACAATTTCTTCCTGGCTTTCGGCAAGATTGTCGGCAAGTTTCTGTGACTCAACCACGGCTTTACGGTAGTCGGCATTGCGGATTTTAAGGCCGGAATAGATGATGACCCCCAGCGCCGGCAGGGTCAGCAGGAGGGCTAACATCAAAAGCTGGGTGCGGATTGGCAGGTTGGAAAATCTGGTCACGATTGTACCTTGGCCTCACACCGGATAATGCTGAATTAATATGCTTTATATATGGAGCAAATGCTTACGTCAATCTCTTTGCCGCTTGTAGTAAAACAGAGTTTTGTCTTGCGGTGTTGCGGGTGGTCCGCTAAGCAATGTTCAGCAGTGAGGGGATGTCACGGATATCATCCAGCAGCCAGCGGGCTGAGCTGAAATCGCCGCTGATATTCATTTCGCCTGGAATGGCCGCCACAGCCAGACCGGCCCTGGCGGCCGAAGTTACGCCCCTCTCCGAATCCTCCACGGCCAGACAGCGTTGCGGGTGAAGACCGGCACGGGAGCAGGCGGTGAGATAAGGCTCCGGGTCCGGTTTTGAAGAGCCGTAATCCTCGCGGGTCAGGACAAAGTCGAAGTAGCCGAGCAGGCCGCTGCTTCGGTGCATCTGCAGGAAATGGGCTTTTCGACAGCTGGTGACGATCGCCATGGGAACCTTGCCGTGCAGTTTCCAGAGGGTTTCCTTTACCCCCGGAATCACCGTTGCTTCGCTTCCCAGAAACTGCAGATAGAGATCGTCGCGGTAGCGGCGCAGTTTCCCGGTGTCGACGGAGCATTGCCCGCTTGTGCCGGCCAGGGCCAGAACGCTCTCCCCCTTGCGGAGCGAAATATCGCAGAACTCCTCCATGGAAAGTGATACGCCGACGCGCGCCAGTGCCTCGGCGTTTGCCTTGTAATAGAGGTGTTCCGTCTCCATCAGTATTCCGTCGTTGTCCCAGAAAATTGCCTCAAACATAATCAGCCGCACCTTTGTTCCCCGAGAGCTTGTGCGTCACAGCGCTTGCAGTTCCCAGACGGTTAATTCGGCTAAGGAATGCTGGAATTTGCGCCGGGTCTCGCGGATGACGAACGGGATGTCCCGCGGTGCCCCGATCAGCCGGAAACGGGGCGCCAGGGTCTCCTTCAGCCCGTCAATGGTCCAGACCGGTTCACCGGCGTCCCGGTAGCCCCCCAGCCACTCATCCTTTTTGGTGAACTCTTCCGACCAGCTGTAGGGTGAGGCGATCACCAGCAGCCCGCCGTGGTTCATCCGTTCGTGGATCGTGGTCAGGAACCTGCGGGGCGAGTAGAGCCGGTCGATGAGATTGGCCGCCAGCACCAGGTCGTAGCCGGTGAACTTTTCCGGGATGTTGCACGCGTCGGCCTGATAGAAGCGGACCCGGTTCCGCCCCTCTTCCAGCCCCAGCTCACTCAGGGCGATCTCGTGGAACGAGACCACCTCCCCCTCTTCGGGAAAGGCGTAGCGGAGAAAACCCTCGTCCCGCATCCGGGTGGCCAGGCGGAAAAAGCGGCTGGAAAAGTCCAGGCCGGTGACCTGCCCGAAGCCCCCCCTGGCCAGTTCGAAGGCGGCCCGCCCCACGGCGCACCCCACATCCAGGGCATGGCCCATGGTCCGGCCCTGCATCAGTTCGCAGCAGATGTTGGCCAGGGCAACGGAATAGTTGGTGACCCCGAAGTGCTCGGGCCCGTAGTGGGCATCGCAGTACTGGGCGGCCAGGGCATCGCTCTCGTACTGGTCATCGTGGATTACCACCGGGGCACTGCTCTCCACGTAGCGGAAGCCGGCGTGCTGGAAGAAGTGGCGGCGGAAGGCGTAGCGGGAGTCCCGGGTCGCCTCGTTGCCGGTGGAGATCCAGGAGCCCCCCTTGATCAGGTTGTGCTTGGGGTCAAAGGTGGGGGTGGAGAAGGCGTCGAACCAGGGGTGGATATCGAACCCCCGGAAGGCGTAGATG
>VEOV01000098.1 GCA_012026855.1 Geobacter sp. | reverse complement strand
GGTATGGGGGGGCTACTTCGGGCTGGGGACAAGCGTGGGTATCTGGGGTTTTCTCTTTTACTACCTGCTGACCATCATGCGCGGCCTGCGCGGGCCGCTGATGCTGGGACATGCCCACCGGGAGAGTCCGTCGAGCCACCGGGCCGGCATCCTCTCGCTGCAGTCGTTTGTTTTCCGGCTGATGTTCGCCTGCAGCGGGCCGCTGGTGGGGATGCTGGCCGATGCCGCCGGTGTCAGGCAGACCTTTCACTATCTGCAGTTCGGCTTCCTGTTGCTGTTACCGCCGCTGGCGTTCGTCTATTTGCGGCAACTGCGGCAGACAGCCGGCATAAACCGATCGTAAGACCACTATTATCTGTTCACTTCCCTTCAATGTGCAGACCGGCGCGACACCACGCCTCACCTTCCGCATCGCTTGAAACATCGCTGATTATGCCGTCCGGAGTTTTGAACCGGTAGCCACCGCTCCTGTCGCTATCCGGCACTACGGCGTAGCCGGCCAGTTGGGCCTTTTCGATGTAGTGGTCAATGGTTATGGCGAGCCACTCCCAGTATTCGAAGGAGGTCTGGTTGCTGTACACGGCCTGACGCCAGTCGTCACGGGTGAAGAGATGGTACTCTCTCCGGCTGTTGCTGCACATGTTCCTGATGGAAGCCACGTACTCCTGCCACTCTTTGGTATTGTAATTTGCAGCGACAGGTTGCGCCTCTGCTTCCTGGGCGGCAGGAGCAGTATCCTGCACTGCCAGAGGCCGCGGAGCATCAGCCTTCCCCTCAGGCGGAACGGCAACAGCGCCCGCGTCTCCGGTCAGTTCCGCTATGGTTGCCAGCAGATCATGCAGTACTCCCCTGACAACTCCCGACGACTGCTCAACCTCCTGCACCAGCTGCTCGATATGTGCCCGCTGCTCCTGCAGAGCCTTCAACCCGGGCTGCAGGCTGCCGCCGCCGGGAAGTGCCGTTTCTTCCGGCGCTACAGACCAGTAATGCAGCCTGCTCCGCTCCGCCAGATCGAACGAGGCCACAAAAGCCTGCGCCGAGGCAAAGCTGTCGCTGTCGGCACCGCTCCGTTGGCAGTAGGCGGCATAGGACTGCGCCCAGTACTTTTTCGCACTGCCGACATATGCTGTCCGGGCCGCGGCTTCATCCGAAAACACCTGCGGCTGCTCGGCACTACCCGACAAAACCACCTGAACGATATGCACCATAACCTTCTCCCTTTGCCTGCATCGGGCTGCCAATTCTGACAGCTTTGTCGCTAACAGGCCGTTGAAAAACTCAGGTTGTTCAAAAATAGTCAGATCGTCGCACCCGCAGAAAGCCCTGCGGAGGCGTAGCAGCGCTACGCCGCACAAAGTGGCTTTCGAGGACGGCGGCGAGATGGCTGTTTTTCAACAACCTGCTAATGAATAATTATCCGGTACTCCGCCTGCAATGAACAGCTGCTTTCAGCATGACTGAGAGCCCCGGCACAGGCAAGCCTGCCGTGAGCCATAGTTTCATTTTCCGCCATCATGGTATCAATTACTGGGGCAAAGTCAAAACCGCCGCCAGTACAGTTGTCCCGCGAGCAGTCAAGCCGGAAAATCGCTGCGTTATCAGCAGTGAAGATAATCTGCTGGTAATTGGCTTCCGACTCTGCATCAGTCTCTTCGAAAGCCACGAACAGTGTAATCCTGTTGACAGCGGCATACAGTTCGCCAAGGGTGACAAGGGGCTGTACATTGTTATGCTGGCTGAGCTTACGTTTTCCCTGTGATGTCAGATACATTTCCGGCGCCATCAGTAGCCGCCGCAGATGCCGTCGCCAGGAACTTCCTTGACCGGAATTTCCTGCTCTTTTTCCTCTTTGCTGCCGGCATGGGGTTTGCCGACCTCTTCCAGCCCCACATTGCCATGCCCTCCTTCCACGTTGGGAGCATCCTCCCCCAGATGGGCAGCGCAGATATTTTTCAGACTGTTAGCCCGGGCGCCGCAGTGGCGGCACTGGACAACCGGGTTATCCGACAGACTTCTGATTTCTTCTTCCAGCCCCGCCTGTTTCAGGGCGCACATATGTTTTGGATGGGTTTCCGGGTTGCAGTTCATGTTTTTCTCCTCAAGTTTGATTGACTCATATTCCTCTCAGCTGAAGAACATGATTTTACGGGTTCCAGACCGGCAGCATTACCGTAAAGCAGGCCCCCTTGCCGGGCTGGCTCTCTACCAGGATTTCGCCCCCGTGGCGTTTGACAATATCGTATGTCAGGGCCAGGCCGAGGCCGACCCCTTTGCCCACCTTCTTGGTGGTAAAGAATGGATCCCAGATCCGGTCAATGGCCTCCGGCGCAATGCCGCTGCCATTGTCGCTGATCTTGAAGGCGACCTGATCGTTACCGCTCAAGGAGGTGGTCACTTCCACCAGTCCTGTCCCTTTGATCGCCTGGTGGGCGTTGACCAGCAGGTTCATGCATACCTGGCGCAGACCGGACGGATCTCCGTAAACAGAGGGCAGATTCTTTTGCAGGGTGCTGATGACCCTGATCTGCCGGTAGTTGGGCTGATGATGGAGCAGTTCCACGATCTCCTGCACAACTTCATTCAGATCCACTGCCACTGCAAAGCCGTCGGATTTGCGGCCGAAATTGAGCAGATGGTCAATAATCCCCTTGCAGCGATAGGACTCTCGGATGATCACCTCAAGATAGTGGGGAAATACATCCAGACGGTGATCGGCCCTCAAGGCGGCGTCATCGCGCAGGCGGCGCTGCAGGGCTTCGGCACAGCCGGCCACGGAAGTGAGCGGATTATTGATCTCGTGGGCAATACCGGTAGCCAGCACACCGATGCTGGACATTTTCTCGGTCTGGATAAGGTGCATTTCCTGGAGCCGTTTCTCGGAAACATCCCGGAAAAACACCAGGGCGCGGTTTTTCTCGCCAAGAGCATCCTTGATCGGTGTCGCCGTAATATCCAGGTAGCGGGTAGGATGCCCATCGCGGCTGGTAGCCATGGAAGTTTCCACCCGCACT
>VEOV01000242.1 GCA_012026855.1 Geobacter sp. | reverse complement strand
TTATCCAGTACCGGCTGAAAAAAATCGGGATCGATGCCAGAAGCAGGGTGCTTGAGTGGGCGTCGCTCCTCACCAATTACATCGACAAGCGTAATTTCGATACCGTGCTGATGGGCTGGAACATGTCCCAGGATCCGGACCAGTATGACATCTGGCACTCATCCAAGACGGCCCCGAAAGAGCTTAATTTCATTTCGTACAAGAACCGTGAAGTTGACCGGCTCCTTGAAGAGGGACGTAGCACCTTTGACCGGGAAAAACGGCGTGCCTGCTATCTGAGAATCCAGGAGATCATTGCCGACGAGCAGCCCTATACTTTCCTCTATGTTCCCCTGGCTCTCCCGGCCATCAGTGCCAGAATCAGGGGGATCGAGCCTGCTCCTGCCGGAATCGGACACAACATTATCCGCTGGTATGTCCCCCAAAAAGAACAGCTGGCGGACCGCTGACTTGAAGCTGAACCATGTCTTGCCGGTTGTGGTGCTTCTCTGCCTGCTCCCTGCCACGCTCAGAGCGGAGGCCTGGGTCGAGTACCATGTCGACAAGTGGAATTACAAGTCCTCAAGGGTCGGTAAAAAGCTCAAGTTCAGAAACAGTTATTCATATGATGCCGATTCGGTGAAAATCGCCACCACTGGAGATGTCAGGGTCTGGGTTAGGGAGATTGCGGGCAACGACAGTTACTATGTCAGCAAAGGGGCTGAGGAGAATGAGGTGCTCTACAGGCGGCTCTATCTATGGTGCGGATTAAAGAAATTTGAAATCATAACTGACGAAGAGGGTGAAGGGGGAGAACATCAGGAGATGAGTGATCCAATCATCTCCGGATCTGCTAACGAAAAGCTTTTTCTGAGGCTCTGCAGGGAGAAAAAATAGACCGCGGTGTCAGGTTAACCCCGGGCCGGGCCATGAAGTTTTGCTTTGAGGGTGTTTTTAGCGATCAGGCAGAGTGAGGAAATCGAGATTATGGAGATGAAGACTCCAAGAAGCATCGGGTAGTTGTACATGTTGTCGGTGATCTGGATTATGGCAAGAAAGATCTCAGAGAAGACCGGCAGCAGAAAAGACACATATCCCCATACGTCTCCGTAATAACCCTTGATGGTCAATGCCGTGAGAGTATGGAGCAACATGCCGCCACAGACAATGGCAAGAATGCCGACAAGATCGATAAGCCGGTCAAATTTTGTCATTATGGATTTTGCCATGGTCTGCCTCATTCATTAATAGTAGCCACAAGTTATTATTTCAGGGCAGAAAATACAATAAAAATATTTCTAATAATCCTTAAATTTCAACACTTTGCGAGTGTTAATTAAGACATGTAAAGGAGAGTGGCCATGAGTGTGGACAGTGATATTAAAAGTTTTCTGACTTCAGCTAAATTTGCAGTTGTCGGTGCATCAGCTGACAGGAGTAAATTCGGGAACAAAGTGTTGCGCTGCTATCAGATGCATGGCTATGACGTGGTGCCGGTAAACCCGAAAGAGCATGCTATTGAGGGGGTGGAGTGTGTCCCTTCGGTAACGTCGCTGCCGGCAGGCGTTAACAGCATTTCAGTGATAACCCCGCCGCAGATTACCGAAAAGGTTGTGGAAGAGGCCATACTCAAAGGAATAGGCAATATCTGGATGCAGCCAGGAGCAGAGAGTCCCCATGCTGTTGAGCGGTGCCGACAGGCTGGTATCAATGTGATTGCCGATGGGAGCTGTATTCTGGTGGTGCTGGGTTACAGGGATCATTGACAGGCAGGACCGGTTGCCAGTGCAGAAAGTTCAGCCGTATTGCCACATTCGACCGGCTGCAGTTCACTAGGTGCCGTAAATATCATTAAGCAGCGGTTTGCGCAGCAGATTGCCTATCTCTGTGACAAGCTGCTTCTTAACCTCCATACATCTGGCCAGGTATTCGCGGTTCTCGGGATGCTGCAGCGCCAGCAGGTTTGTAGTGAGCTGCCTGCGGTAAAGTTTGCTTACGTCATAGACGTGGCCGTCACTCCCCAGCACGAAGACAAAATATTTTTCAACCCCGTCGAGGAGTTCCGGATTGTCAACCATGCCGATGGTAACCGACGGCATGACAACAAAATCGTTGATGCCGAGGCTTAATTTAAGCATCGGCGTAACGAACCCTCGCGATCCGGTGAAATTTATCAGTCCTACCCTGCTGCCTTCGCCTACCAGCCCCCGGTAGGTGCACAGCCCCTCAATACTGCAGCGATTGCCGGCACCAACCGCTGCCCAGAGTTTATTCCGCTCTCTCACCAGCAAGGCATTACCGGTTAACACGCCAACAAGCAGCAAGGCAGTTGCGGCGCCGGCAAAACGCGGCCAATGAAAACGGCAGAGGTCTTCGCAGCTGCGGAGCATGGCGCCGAGGATAATTGCGGCACCGGCGGCAGCAAGGTAGAGACGGTGGCTCGGGCTGGATAACAGCTGGTAATGGGGGGAACTGCTAGAGACAAGCTTGAAGTCCGTAATAATCAGAAATGGCAGGATAGCCGCTACCAGGATAAAATAGCCGGTTCTGCGGAGCATGGCTGTCGCAGGCAGCAGGGATTTGCTCAGTCCCGCTGCTGTAACTGTCACGAAGAGCAATGGTGCGGTTAGCTGCAGGTTAAGGTGACTCAGATAGGCTTCGGGAATAAAAAGCGCACATAAAGCGACCGCAACATTGGCGGGATTGAAGTGTAACCGGTCGAGCGGGAGCGCAGCCAAATGATGCGTCAGGTGCAACAGGCTCCAGTAAATAACGGCCAGTGCCACGAAGGGGAGTAAACAGACAGCAGTGCGCAGCGGTTTTTTGTAGTGCAGCATGAGCCCGAAAAGAACCAGGGGGAGAAGCAACGGGGTCCCCTTGGAGCCAAGGGCAAGGATGAAAAGGAGGAATGCGCACAATAGATGGCGCCTGTTTTCGCTGCGAAGGTAGTGGCTGAACTGGATAAGTGTTCCAAGGGTGCAGAGGGTCATGAGCAGATCTACCCGCGAGGACGACCAGATTACAGCATCGGCAATGGCAGGTGAACTGGCGAACAGCAGGCTGGCGTAGAGGGCTGCTCTTTCATCATCTCCGAGCAGGTTGACGAAGCGATAGACCAGCAGCGAGTTGACAGCGTGAATCGCCAAGTCTACGCCATGGTACCAACGTGGATCAACTCCCCCCAGCAGATAATTCACCCTGAAAACCAGATGCACCAGCGGGTCGAAATAGAACACATCCGGGCGAAATATCTCCAGCCAGTTAGTGAAACTGCTGGACCGATCGAGCCAGATGAAATCGTCATAGGAGAAAAAATTATTGAAGGCTGTGCTGTAGACGGCAAGCGCAGTCAGAACAGGCAGGAGCCAGAAGCCGTAGAACATACGGCTTTCGGGGGGCGAGTTAAGGTTTGTCACCGCTTCACGGGTGACGCAACCGCAGGGGAGTGATTGTCGTCTGCAAAGTGGGCCACGGCATTTCTCTCAATGAAATCGAGTCGCTGGCACTTCCTGTTGGCGGATTATAAGCAATTTGTCAATGATTGCAACTATTTCAATGGAGGACTGTTGTGCCTTGGGGCAACCCGGCTGCGATCTCCTCGGCTGTGGCTGCCCGGATGTTCTTCACGGTGCAGTGAACGATAAGCGCCTGTCCTGCCAGGGGATGGTTGGCATCCAGGACCGCAACACCGTCGGCAATGTCGGTAACGGTTGAGAAGAACGTCACTGTCTCATCGCCATCTTCCGTGCTCCCCTCAATCTGCATCCCCACAGAAAGTGGCTGGGGCAGGTCGGCCAGCGGGACTATATTGACCAGTTCCGGATCATACTCGCCAAAAGCGTCTGCAGGTTGAAGTTTCACCGTCACATCGTCGCCAACGCTTTTCCCCTCAAGCGCAGTTTCCACAGGCAGAAAAATGCCGTCATAACCGCCGTGCAGGTAGATGAGCGGTTCTTTGCCTGTATCGATCAGGTTGCCGTCAGTATCTGCTGCAGCGTATTCAAGGGTGACAACGTTGTTCTTTAAGATGGTTTTCATTGTTAGATATAGCCTCTGAAATAAATTTGCATGGAATATAAACGGCTGCCGGGACAATGTCAAAGAAGTTGGCGGGATGCTGTATTGCTAGTGCAATTGCACAGCAGATGGTGCAGCGGCGCCAGCTGGGTGAAGCCTGCGCGAAGATCATCAAATCAGGTTTTTCAGTCCGCACAAAGACATGAACAGCTGCGCTGCCCTGGATAAATAACGGTCTTTATGGTGGACGAGGTACAGATCCCGCTCCATGCTGCCGCACTGCAGCGGCACTTCCCGCAGCATGTCGCCCGCCAGTTCTCCTGCGACGACGTGGCGCGCCAATATTGCTACCCCAAGACCTGCTAACACACCCTGTTTGACCCCTTCTGAAGAGCCAAGCTCCATGATGTTTTCCAGCGTTACATCGGCTTGCGAGGTGATGTTAGATACGAACTGCCAGGTGCCCGACCCCTGTTTCGACAGCAAAAACATCTCGCCGGCCATCTCCTTGAGGCTCACCTTTCTTTCTTCCAGAACCCATGGGTGATCCGGGGGAGCCACCAGCACCATCCGCTCTTTCATGAACAGGTGAATTTTCAAGCTGGCATCCGGATGACAGTGACCGACAAAGCCCAGCTCAAGGGAGTTATCCAGTACTTTATCCACAATCTTCCGGCTGAAAGCTGTCTCAACAGCCAACTCCACCCCGGGCGCGGCCTTCCTGAACTGCATCAGAATTTTGGGCAGGAGATAGGTGGCAATAGTGATACTGCCGCCGATGGCCAGTCTGCCGCCGGTGAAAGTTTGCAGGTCATCGATGCGCGACTTGGCTTCATCCAGCAATGTGAATGCAGATGCCGTTGCCTTGTACAGGATTTCTCCTGCCTGTGTCAGGACTACTCTCTTCCCAAGCCGGTCGAACAGCGGGGTGCCGTACTGATCCTCCAGCGCCCGGACATGCTTGCTGATGCCTGGTTGGGTCAGGTGCAGGTTTTCAGCCGCACGGGTGAAATTCAGGGTTGTGGCCACGGTATGAAATATTTTCAGCTTATCCAGGTTCATGACTTAAGCATAACATAAAGTTATGTAAACTATAAAATCAATTCATTTTCGGCATGCTTGTTTAAGGATTATCTTGGAATCATAAAGGAGGTAGTTCTGATGAGACTCTACCCGGTTTACTTTGCCATTGCTGCTGTGACAGTGTTCAGCCCAGGTCCAGGCGTGGTCATGACATTGACCAATTCTCTCCAATTCGGTTTACGGGGAGCTTTTGGCGGTATTTTGGGGATTTCCTGCGGCGCCTTGATAATTGCCACCGTCTCAGCCACTAGCCTCGGCGTGCTTCTGGCAGGTTCTGCTGTTGCATTTACAATCGTCAAGTGGATCGGCGCTCTCTATCTGGCCTACCTTGGTGTCAGACTCTGGCGGGCGCCGGCCTTTTGCTTCAACGAAATGGCCGGCTGTGAGGCAGGCTTCAGGGGCAATTTCCTCAAGGGTATGACCCTGCAGTTCACCAACCCGAAAGCGATTTTCTTCTTCCTCTCGGTGCTGCCTCAGTTTGTCGACCGCGACATGGACTATGCGCTGCAGTTTGCCCTGATGGCGCTGACCTACAGCCTGCTGATAATCGTCATTCATGGGATTTACGCCTTTGGAGCGGAGCGAAGCCGCCCGTGGCTCACCTCGGAAACCGGGGGGCGCATTGTCAACCGGCTGGGGGGAGTTGTCTTTGTGATGTTCTCGCTGCTGCTGGCGATTTCTAGCCGATAGCATTTCAGCTGTTTATAAGATTCCCTGCCAGCTCTCCCAGCGTCTCCATGGCCTGTTCCGTCTGCTCCGACCAGAAGGCGGCATTGATCCGGAAGCAGTTCCGGTAGCGATCCGCCAAGGTGAAAATGGTCCCCGGCGCAATGCCGATCCCTTTCTGCAAAGCCTCTTCGTACAGTTTAAAACTGTCGAAGCTTTCCGGCATCTCCACCCAGAGAATATAGCCCCCCTCGGGGAGAGACACCCTGACCCCTTGGGGCATGTTGCGCAGCACTGATTCCCGTGCCTGAGCAGTCTGGCGGGCATAGAAGCGGCGAATGCTGCGCAGATGGTGGTCGTAGCCGCCGTTGGTGAGAAACTCGGCAATAGCAAGCTGCACCGGTGACGAAGTCCCCACGTTAAGGAGCGATTTTAGCTGGACAACCTTCTCCCTGAAGCGTCCCGGGACGATCCAGCCGACCCGATAGCCGGGGGCCAGTGTTTTGGAGAATGACGAGCAGTAGAGCACCAGCCCCTTGTCGTCAAAGGCTCTGGTGGAAGGTGGCCGGTTGGAGCCGTAGGCCAGGTCGCCATAGACATCATCCTCGATCAGGGGTATCTCCTGCTTAGCCAGTAGCGCCACCAGTTCCCGTTTCTTTGCTTCGGGCATGAGGGTTCCCAGGGGGTTGTTGAAGTTGGCGATGGTGATGCAGGCTTTGACCGGGTTGCTCTTGATGACGTAGGCCAGTACGTCCAGATTCATCCCTTCGCCGTTGGAGGGGATTTCCAGAACTTTCAACCCCATCCACTGGATTGACTTGAGAAAGGTGGGGTAGACGGGAGAGCCTATGGCCACGGCATCACCGGGGCGGCAGACCGCCTGCAACGCCAGGTTCATGGCCTCTACGCAGCCGGATGTTATCACGATGTCTTCAGCTGCAAGGGAACAGCCCGCATTCAACGAACGCTTGGCGATCTGGACCCGCAGCAGCTTGTGCCCCTGGGGAGAAGGGTAGGAGATGCTCTGTCTGGGAAAACGCCGTGCTTCGGACGAGAGCATCCGGTTCAGCTTGGCCACCGGGGTCAGGTCGGTATTGGGTATGCCGCCACCCAGCGGTACCAGTGACGGGTCGGAGATACAGCTCATGACCTGCAGCGCCATGTCCCTCGAACCAACACTACTTGGAGCGATCTCGACCGCCTGCTGTACGGCCGCCTGGCGTTGCTCGGCTTTGCTGAGACTGGCACTGACGTAATAGCCTGACTGGGGCCGGGCCTCGATCACGCCGAGGTTTTCCAGCCCGGCGTAGGCCTCCATGACAGTATTGACGCTGACCCGCATCTGCCGGCTTAAACCCCGGATAGACGGAATCCGCTCACCGGCCCGGTAAGTCCCCTGTCTGATCATCTCGTTGATTCGGTTGGAAACCTCTTCATAGAGCAGCATGGCTTGATCCCCCTGTAATGATAGCTCCATTCTACAGTAAAACAGTCATACGTCCAAATACAGTTACTGTAAAAAAACATGGTAACAGTGCGATTTAAGAGTCAACTGTTACCTCGATAAAAGTTTGCCATTACGTCTACATGTTGTCTCTGGATGCTCCTATAGTCGGAAACAGGAAGACAGAAAAATCGGATTTACGGAGGTGCCATTATGGAAAGGAAAGAAGCATTGAATGAATCCGTCCCTTGTTGCACGACAACAGTTGGTAGCGGTTTGACCTGTCAGCAGAGTAATGGGGAAAAATTGGCCGGAAAAAAGCTGCCGACGATTGAAATGGGAGCAGTTATTGAGGGTGACGGCTGTCAGTTTCTGGGACCGTGAAATTTACCAGCGAAAGGGGAAAACCATGTACAAGGCAACAGTAGAAAACAGAGGAGAGGCAAAGTACTACGCCACGACCCGGCACTCCAGTTTTGTTCTCGGCACCGAAGGGGAGGGGGCAAGCCCCATTGATGCGCTGCTGGCGGCTCTCGGCAGCTGTATGGGGCATTACGTCAGGGATTATCTGCTGGAGCAGCAGCTTGCGCCCAGCGGCTTTACCATTGTGGCGGAGGCCGGAGTGACCCCTGACAAGAGCCGCTTGACGGAGATTCGGGTGCGCATCGACCTGCAGGGAATCAGGCTTGCTGAGCAGCAGCAGACAGCGCTGCTGGCTTTTATCCACAACTGCAAGGTGCATCGGCTCCTCTCTGCTGAGCCAGGAGTAATTACAACATTGATCCAGAGTTAGCGGTCAACTGTCGCCTGTGCACAGAGGAAACATATTATGAACATCGAAAAACTGTTGCATTACGGCCGTCGTACTGTCGCCATCCTGTTTGCCACCCAGTCACTTTTTTCTGCCGGTTACGTCATGCTCTTCACCATAAGCTCCATCCTGGCTGTGCAGATGGGTGGGAGCACGGCCTGGACCGGCGTCCCCATTACCATCATCCTGGCCGGTGCGGCGCTGGGGGCATGGCCCGTCGGCCGGCTCATGGATCGGCACGGTCGAAGGCTCGGTCTGTCTCTCGGGCAACTGTGTGGCCTGGCAGGCTGCCTGATATCGGGGACAGCGGTGCTCTACGGCCTCTTCTGGCTTTATCTGGCAGGCCTGTTCTTCATCGGCGTTGCCCGCGGCACTCTGGACATGGGGCGTTATGCCGCGGCTGATGCCAATCCGCCACATCTGCGGGCGAGAGCCATCAGTCTGGTTGTTTTCGGCAGCACGGTCGGCGCTTTTGTCGGCCCCCCCATGCTCAAGGTCATCAAGGTGGTCGAGCTGTCCCATGGACTCCCCTCCATGACTCTGCCCTGGTTCGTCATGGCAGGCGTCCTGCTGCTCTCCTTCGTGCTGGTGTTCGGCTTTCTGAGACCTGATCCGCTGGAGATCGCCCGGTTGCGCGAGGCTGGTGAGGGGAGCCCTCAACAGGCAAATGCAGTTGGCCGGAGCTACCACGAGATCATTGGCGACCGGCGCTTTATCATGGCGCTGATCACCATCAGTAGCGGCCATCTGGTCATGTATTTGCTCATGACCATCGCGCCGGTATTCATGCACCAGTGCCATCACGCCATTACAGCCATCTCCTGGGTTATTGTCGCTCACATGTTCGGCATGTACGGTCTCTCCTTCTTCGTCGGCTGGTTTATCGACCGCTTTGGCAGTGCCAGCATGATCGTGGCAGGCTGTCTCGTGCTGGCGGCATCCTGCCTGATGGCACCGCTGAGCAGCGGTGCCGGCTGGCTGGCGTTGGTGATGTTTCTGGTGGGGCTGGGGTGGAACTGCTGTTTCGTGGCCGGTTCCACCATGCTCAGTGCCATGCTGCAGGCGGGAGAGCGGGGCCGAATCCAGGGGCTGGTCGATACCATCATTAATTTTGCCGCCGGCACCGGCAGCCTTGCCAGCGGCTTCCTCTTTGCCGGGCTGGGCTTCAATGTCACCGTTCTGATCAGTCTGGTGTTTTCGCTGTTGCCCTGCCTGCTCATCTGGCGTCACTCCTGTATCGCTGCCAGTGAACAGCCGCTTGCGCCACTACCAGAACAGGTAATTGAATAAGCTCGCCCATTGGTAAGTGGCTGGTGCATAACAATAAAACAAAGAATGGAGGAGCAAATGAAAACAACAGATTGCTGCGGCACAGAAAACAGATATGAAACAGCGAGAGAGTTTGAAACAGTGCAGATCGAAAAGGCGAAAAACAGCTGCTCTGTGTGCGAAGAGTATTCCGAGCGCCACAAAAGGAAACCTATTGCAGTTATCTGCTGTGACGGCGCTTGTCTGCGGGGAGAAATTGCCCGTCAGGCTGCCAACGTCATCTGCCACGAGTTGCTGCCGCAAAAGACCGTCAGAATCTGTCTCGGCGGTGCCTTCACCAAGGACACAGGCCAGCGTAGCCTGGTGCGCAACGCCGGACGGGTGATCGCTCTTGAAGGTTGCCATGTCAACTGCGCCTCACGTATGATGCAGGGGGTAATCCCCGGTCTGGCGCCGGAGGTCATTATTGCCAGCCGTCTTTATGACATGGACCGGAGACTGTTCGGGGTCGAAGAGCTGCCGATGGCAGAGATCAAGGCACATGCCCGGACTGTGGCCGAAAAGGTCGTTACCAGTTTGTAGTACAGAAGCATCAATACAGATTTGCAAGGAGTCGGCTGATGACCACCAATGATACTCCCATGATATGGAGTGGCCAGGGGCTGCTGTTCGAGAACTGCAACTGCCAGATAATTTGCCCGGCGCATCTCTCCTTCAAGCAGAACTGCACCCTGGAGCGATGTCTCGGCTACTGGGCGATTCGCTTTGAAGATGGCTTCTACGGTGACACTCCTCTGGCCGGGCAGATGGCTCTGATTCTCTGGGACAGCCCCCAGCGAATGTTTGACGGCGGCTGGACCGAGAAGATCTGCCTTTCTGTTGATGCCGACGCGGCGCAGCGAGAGGCGCTGGAGACGATCTTCACCGGTCGGGCCGGCGGCCCTTGGGCAATTTTGGCCAAGTTTGTAGCCACCTGGCTGGAGACGGAAACGGTTGTCTTCAATTTCGAGGATGATGGTCGCACCAAGAACCTCTCCGTGGACGGGCTCTTCACCACTAAGATCGAGACCCTGCGCGGCCCGACGCCAGATGCCGATCCGGCGCTGGTCAATCTCTATAATACCATTCACGGGCCAACCCATGTGCTGGCGCGCGGCTCCTCCCGCTGCAATGACAGCAGCTTCAGTCTTGCCACAGCAGGAACCCACGCCCTTTACTCGCAGTTCTCCTGGCAGGGGCCATGAGCAGCGGGGGGGACAAAGCTGCTTCGTTAAGGCCGGGCGAGTTTTTTCTGGTCGCCGGCGCACTGCTTGTCGTCAGCGCGCTCTCCTGGTGCTACATGGTGCAGATGGCGCGCAACATGGGGGGAAGCTCCCCTGTCGCAGCAGCGGGCGGGCACTGCGCACCTTCCCTTGGCGGGCACGAAGCGCTGCATGCGGCTGCCATGCCTCATCTGGCAGGGTGGGGAGTAGCAGAGCTCTGGATGACCTTTGTCATGTGGGGGGTGATGATGGCCGCCATGATGCTTCCCACCGCCATCCCCATGGTGCTGGCCTTTGTTGCCATCAACCGCCAGAATGGCCAGAGGGGCACACTGGTGCCGGCGGGGGCGTTCACGGCCGGCTACCTGGGCGCCTGGACTCTCTACTCCGCCGGGGCAACCCTGCTGCAGTGGGGGCTTATCAAAGGAGCACTGCTGTCGCCGCTGTCCCTTGCATCCGGGCCGGTACTGGGCGGGCTGCTGCTGATCGTCGCCGGTATCTTCCAGTGGAGCCCATGGAAGGACGCCTGTCTGGAGAAATGCCGCAACCCCCTTGGCTTCATCCTCACTCATTGGCGACCGGGACAGTTGGGAGCGCTTCAGCTCGGTTACCGTTACGGTCTCTACTGCGTCGGCTGTTGCTGGCTGCTGATGCTGATCTGCTTCGGGCTGGGGGTGATGAATCTGGTCTGGATGGCGCTCTTGACGCTCTTTATGCTTATGGAGAAGATAACCCCTGCCGGTAAGCTGTTCAGCCGCTCGGCAGGGGTGGGTCTGGTTATCTGGGGTGGTTGGTTGCTGCTGTTTTAGGTGTGCCTAGGGTGAAGGTGAGCTGAAGGAGTGCTGTAAGCTCTCTGCGCTGAGGCCTGAAATACATTTTGGCGTTGTCATGAATTCTGCTTGACATGTGCAGATAGATGCACATATATTGTCCCTATGGAGACTGGAAAGATAAAAACCAGAGAAGCCCACGCCGCCGAGCTGGTGGAGATACTTGATTCCAAATTTTTCAAGGTGCTGAGCGAGCCGGTGCGCGTCGAGATTCTCAAGTTCCTGGTTCTGAACGGCAGTTCGGATATCGCTGCCATTGCCAAGGCACTGCCCCAGGACAGGTCGGTCATCTCCAGGCACCTCAAGTTCATGTTCGAAGCGGAAATCCTCTGCTGCGAAAAGGTTTCCCGGCACGTCTATTATCAGGTTAATGCCACCGCATTCCGTGATAAGCTGGTAAACATTGCCGATCAGATCAGCGAGTGCATGGCCCAGTGCTGCTGTCCACTTAAATAAGTCCTTTTTTTTACCTTATCATGTGCACGTGGGTGCACACACGCACGTGATAGGCCGGTAGTAACACGACCAAATACACAAAAGGAGAAAATGATGAACAGTCAGGCAGATAAAATCAGGGGTGAAGTGAGCAGGGATTATGCAAAGAGGATCACAGCACCGGAGAATACCGGGTGCGGTTGCAGCTGCGGTTCATCCGCCAGTAAGGGGCCGCTGGCCACTCTGGCGGGCTATTCGTCCGATCAGCTTTCAACAGTGCCGGAAGGAGCGGCAAGCAGTTCCTTTGCCTGTGGTAATCCGCTGGCCTATGCCGGAGTCAAGGAGGGGGAGGTGGTGCTGGATCTCGGCTCCGGCGCCGGACTTGACCTGATGCTGGCGGCACAGAAAGTGGGGCCGACTGGCCGGGTACTCGGCATTGATATGACCGATGAAATGATTGCCAAGGCAAATAACAACATCCGCGCCGGTAGTTACAGCAACATCGAGGTACGCAAGGGGCTGATCGAGGAGCTGCCGGTGGAGAGCGCTTCGGTGGATTGGGTGATTTCCAACTGCGTCATCAATCTGTCACCGGAGAAAGAAAGGGTTTTCAGGGAGATTGCACGGGTTCTGAAGCCTGGCGGTACCATGCTGGTGTCGGACATAGTGGCCCGTGACCTGCCGAAAGAACTGCTGGCGATGCCGGCGCTCTACTCGTCATGCATCACCGGCGCAATCAGCGAAGAGGAGTATTTGGACGGGCTTGAAGCGGTAGGGCTGGTCGATGTCAAGGTGCTTGACCGCCTGATGTACGATGCCTCGCTCATTGAAGGCTATGCCGAGGAGGCGCTGGGCGAGGCTGTTACTGAGTTTTCCTCATGTCTTGCCTCATACTCCCGGCAACTTGAAGGAAGAATCTGGAGCGCCAAAGTCTACGGGAGAAAGCCGCTTTGAGGGGATTCCGCCACGACCAGTGACGGTTACATTCATAAAAGGAGGTGATTACCATGTTGCGGAAAAGATATCAGCTCAGGGCCATAGCCCACTGCAAGGAGGGCTGCTGACTCCGGTCCCGGGCATGACCTTAAACTGCCCGTCTTATACAGATAGATTACCCGGATGGCATACGAGCGACAGCTCGCTAACAGGCTCACAAACAACTGACGTCGGCTTCCTGCGTTGGTGTTTATCTATTCTTGAACCGTTTGAATACGATCAGCCAAACTAGGGCTCCCCCTCCGATGGCGCCGAAGATCAAGCCCAACTGTCCTGCCGCCTCGTAGCCTCGCACCCCGTTGAAGCTGAGATTTTCAGCAAAATTCCCGCCAAAAAATGCCCCAATAATCAAACCCACGATGCCAGATATGATCCCGCCTGCAACTACAGTCAGAAGTCCGACAAATAATTTCCTTAAAGTCATTGTCACCAACCTCAATAGAATCGTGACTTACTGGGACAGCCATGAATCACCGGCACTCACAAATGTCCATATGTCAAACCTGATTCCAAGGGTTCTCTCTGACCACAAGTTACACACATGCACGGTTTAATGAGGGAGGGCAGGGTGATACCGCTCTCTACTCTATCCACAGGTTTCTTCGAGGCCAGCTTTATGGCTGTTGCTAGACCCGTTCGTTGCACACAACATGTGGAATCTTCCGTTCGTTTACCGTAATTGTGTTGGCAAAGGCTAAAGCACTTGCTGGAATTTGCTCGGAGTATTTTAGAAATGCGGTGTTATAGAAGTTTCTTAAAATAAAGCCCCCAAAAGCCAGTGGTCCAAGAGGAGAATCGACCGGTATACGGCAATTTTCGTACTGACCAAGCGTTAAGTGGGAATATGGGTGGTGAACATCAACGAATTTTTCTGGGTCGTCGCTAAAATCAAAACGGATCGGGAACGGAACGATGTTTTTAGCAATAACATCAGCGTAAATTTCATCTTCGAGATAAATCTCTGGTTCGTTCTGGAAATGCTCAAGGTCTGGGGACGGGAAATATGAAAGGGAATGTTCACAGATTATGCCGGCATTAAACCTGTAGCGAAGTGAAATTAATGCACCATCTAGCATCTTAATATTGAAACAACGCGCTTTCTCCAGTTCACAATAAATATCACGGTAAGCCACATTTTTTAAGGCAATACTCATACTTGTTGAAGTACTGACAGTGATTTCAAATACTGATTTTGCATCTCCATGCACGGAAGGGAAATTCTGCTCGTTCGAAAGACTCAGACCTACAAGTGCCCCTGTGAGTTCAGTTATCTGACGAAGAGTTTGTTGGGGTGTCATTTCCGCCTACGCTTTGATTTTTTGGCGAGTAGAGCTTGGAGTTTCTCTATAAGTTCTTCTGGATAGTCTTCAATGAAACTTTCACCCGACTCAAGCGAGGAAATAATATCGGCAAAGTTATTCCTTCGCTTAGCGTTTCTGTCTTGTTCCGCTCTCGACATATCACGGTTTATGGTCGTCATTGTTCTCCGCTCATCTTCAGTTGGATAGCGGAAACGTAGTTCGAAATTCTCTGCCTTAACCCTTTCGAACTCAGCCTTCATGGCTGCCATAGCTTTTCCGACACCGACAACTCGAACCCACGCTTTGGAACGGGTGATTGCAGTAAACAGGCGGTTTCGAATGCGTGCGACATCCCGTGGCAAAAAGGCATCAAAACAGTCTTGTGCATTGATCACATAGACCATAGCGGCCTCATTTCCTTTGGCACGAAAAATACCAGTAAAGGTGACCGTGCCCGGCTCAGTAAAGACATCAGCTATTGTCGTAACACCAGCAAGATTCGAGTTGATTCCCATCTGCATCAGTTCCCGTCGAGCTCCACCAACTGCATCTTTCGTTGTTAGCGGATCGGGGTTAATGACAACAATATCGTCTGGGATCAATTCATCTTCAGCAAGATTTCGCCTAATCTCCTCTACTAACCATGCGGTTTGCTCTTCATGTGACTCGAAAACCTCAAACTGAATTAAATCCTCCACCGGCGAATGCATCTCTAGAAATTCTGGGCTAGATTTTGCGGTGCGGTGGAGAGTAACTGGCTCACCATCCTCTATTTCACCATCGCTCTCAGAATAACCAATATCGAACCAAAGGTTCTTGTTCTCAAAGATTTGAACTAGCCCCTTATCTCGATAAATTCCAAATCCAAGCGCATGGGCCGTGGACAAAACAGGTCGGGAATTTCGGTAGCAAGTATCGAGAATGATATCTTGCTTGGGATTCCCTGTCTCGGGGGGGTGAATGACAACGCGCGGCGTTCCATCCGTATTTTTGCCAAAGATTTCTTCGGCAGGTGGGAGTGCACTATTCCCGAGGTTCTGAAGTTCATCGTATGCGTAGACCAAGCGCTTTGGATCCTTGAGGTACTCATAACAGAGTAGCAAGAAATTGGGCGCAAAATCCTGAGCCTCATCGATCAGGATAGCATCATATTTCGGCACTAATTGCTTAACTCCTTGAAGGGCGGTGTCACACGCTGCTTCAAATGCTTTCTCAGATCCAAAGCGAGTCTTTGCCGCTCCAAAATCAAAATACTCGACACCATGATCACGGCAGAACTCATAATAGATTCCCGTGCGATCTATTCCGCCTGGCGCACCCCAAGCATTTAAAATCCTGATTTTGTCCCAGTCCGGCTCTTCGTTGGCCTGTTCCAGCACAAACGTGGTGATGAGGGTTTCAAACTGCTTTTTTAGCGACCGAGTGTTAAAAGTCACTGCAATAGTCCAGTCACGATGTCTTGCGTGCAAATAGGCAACCTTCAGCGCCAGAACGATAGTCTTGCCACACCCTGCAAGCCCACGAATGCGCTGAACGCCGTCATACGTTTCCACCACAGCCGCGCTCTGCTGACTATCGAGATTGGCAATCGAATCCTCCAGTCCTTTGATCTTAGTCCCTCTCGAATTTTGATCGTGTAATTCCCGCTTTTTACGCCCCCTACGCAGTGTGGAAATTGCCTGAATGACCGAAACTAGCGCCGGAAAAACTTCTGCATCGAAATCCTCAAACTCTTCGATTGTCGACACCAGATTGTTGGCATTGCAAAGAGGATACTCTTCATCGTTCTCAAACTGATTGATAGCAGGAGCAAAAGTGACAGTGTGAATATCGACGAGGAGTTTTCGTTTCCGAATCAAGACCTGATGCTGGAGCAGTTTTGCCTGCATCTTATTGAAGCCCTCATCTTGCATCTTATTGTAATCTGGCAGGATCTTGCCTTCGACAACATTAAACAGAACTAGGCCTTTGGTCGGCGATACCAACAGCGCATCTATCGGAAAGGAGCCTTCGGGAGTGCCTATGATTGGATAGCCAATATATAGAGTACCTTCGAGATCGACTTCCGCGCTAAGCAGTTCTGTAAGTCGTTTAGCTGAAACAGGCTTATCTGTACTACCCCAAATGGTGTTAATCATGTCAAAGTCCTGTTTTGTTTAATTGTTGATTTATAGTGATATAACATTCCTGAGGCTCCTTACTTAATTAGGTTCTCAGTCTCTGACAGAATCCGTTTACAGCCCCACCACCGGCGAAGCATCCCACGTCCGCCCCTGCAACAATCGCCCGTTCAGCTTCTTCGCCCGCTTCTTCCCGTCAACACCCCAGCCGCCCCACTGCTTGAAGAAGAACGCTGAACGTTGTTCGTCGCATTGACGTTTGATGCTCAACACCCACTCTTGTTGCATCGGCCGGGCTTTCGGCCCCGACTCCCCGCCGACGATAACCCAGTGAATGCCCCGCAAATCAAGCTTCCCCAGGTCTTCCAATAAAGGCTCAACAGAAATGAAGCGGATAAACGCCGGCACCTGGCGCAGCCAGTCCAGCCGCGGCACGCCGTGCTGCTTGTCCTCAACCGTTACGCCTATCCAGGCGTTTTTCGGAGGTTCATAGGCCTTGAAAAACAGCGCCATCCTCTCGGCTCGCTTGGTTAGCACCTGAAAGGTATGCTGCGGCGCACGGCGGAGCACGTCGAAGACCTGCCGGATGTAGTCATCGGGAATGTCTTCGTGAAACAGGTCGCTCATGGAGTTGACAAAGTAAATAGTTGGCTTTGTCCGCTTCAGCGGCTCTTCCAGACGGTTCGGCAGCAGGGAAAGTTCAAACCCATTCTCGTACCCATTGACTTTCATAGCCTTAAGGCGCTTGGCCATAGCCTCGGCGTAGCAATTGGCACAACCGGGAGAAACCTTGCTGCATCCCACGGCAGGGTTCCAGGTTTGCTCTGTCCACTCAATGGAAGTTTGCGTGCTCATTTCAATCTCACCAGCGTCTCACTCTTTTCAAAGTTGACCGCATTTACCGGCCTAGTTCTTTGCGCATCCTGATTTTTTACTATACCTTCTGCTTCGAGTTCCTTGAATGCTTTTTGAAAGTCGCTGGCAAACCAGCCTGTCTCTTCCAACATGTCAGCGAGGTCAGTTATAGCAAAGCGGCGGGGAGTTGACGACAGTTTTGTTAACCAGTATGTCTTTACCTCTGACAGGTCCGGGCGGCCTTCATCTTTTTTGATACTTTCAACAGCACCAATCAAAAACATTTGCCCGTTCGCTTCAACTTGAGTCTCCTGCTTTGCCATGGCACGAAGCCTTTTCTGCACCAGATCTAGCCCGTCTGAAGCTGCCATGAATTCGATGATCCCTTTGGGGTGCCGAGTAAGGTAGACAAGGTGATACAGCGTCCGATCCTTGAGTACTTTTTTCACCTTCACGCAGGCAGTGCGTGGCTGCCCACCTCGCGCCGGAACAACAGTCTTGAGATTCTCCCGGTAACGTCTGACAAGGTACTCCTCCCTTGCTTCAGCCGTCATGCCCTTGGTGTCGGGCACTTCTCCGAAAATTCTCTGCATATCGTCCGCAAACGGGTCTTGGGTATGAGTCCGAACCAAGAACTCATACATAAAATTGATAAGAAATTCGGAATTGGGACGTTTCAGAAGAGGATCTAGAGTGGAAAGCTCTACTGCATCTTTCCAACCGGTGGGGTCGATAAAAAAGAAGGTGAAACTGTCGTTACCACAGAAAGAAAGAATCTCCTGGCGTAAATCAATGAACTCTCCTTTCAGTGATGAAATTTGTGTGCTTTCACTTTTTCTGCCGCTGAGGTATGCCTCCAATTTAGCATACGATGTCGGATCCTTTTCCACAAAGAGTGCCTTGAAGCTGACATCGTGCCCCATGCCACGCAGACCATCTTTGCATTTGCGGATGATGTTCAGAGAAACCGCAATGGAGGTGTCTTCAAGATCATCCCCTTTTGCCTGCCAAGGGCCGGCGAAACAGTCAACATAGCAAACTGTTCGCTGATGTTGGCCGACGATCATAAAGAGTCGTTCAAGATAAGCTTCCAGTAGTTCGTGTTTAAAACGCGCCTGCTCACGCCCTCTATAGAGTTCGGTCTTCATTTCGCCCTCCAATGGCATTATCAGCTTATCATCATCTTATGACAGAAAATGTCCTAAACTCTGCCTGGTAATTTAAGAGCACCTCATTTAATCAATACCGACAAAAAAGCCGCCCGATCAGCACCAACACTGAACAACGCGGCTCTCAAAAATCCCGATCTATCCCGTCCGGTGAAACCATCCATCCCCTCCGGAAAATCCATAACAACAATTACATGAGGATTTATTATACTCCTTCCAGCGACAGGCTGTCAATTCCGCATGAAATATAGACGCCCGCTTGTCAATGAGACAGGCTCTGGCCGATGACCGATTCCACTCCCGGCAGCGACAGCTTGCGAAAGAGCGTATCGATCTCTTCGGCGCTGCAAGGGAGATTGTTGTCAAGCCACCAGGTAAGCAGTGAGAGAAATGAGCTTGCCAGCCAGTGGGCAAGGAGTTCCGCTGAGGCAGGGCCATTTTTGCTCCCCGTGCATAAATCCGTCAAGTGGGTGCGCACAAAGGCTGTTAACAATGTGTGGGCATGACTTGTCAGCATCTGGCCGCTCTGCCTCCCCACCAGCGCTTTGTAGAGGCGGTAGTTCTGCTGTGCGTGGCGGAACAGTTCCAGGCTCAGGTTGAACCCGGCGGGATTGTCAGCTCCGCTTTCCTGCGCCACAGCATGCTGTCTCTCCAACATGCTGTGCAGATGGTCGAAACCTTTCAGAAACAGATCATCCTTGTCGCGATAGTGGCAGTAAAAGGTTGATCTACCCAGGTTGGCCCGGTCGAGAATGTCCTGCACCGTTACGGATTCATACCCTTTTTCCAGAATCAGCGCCATGAGCGCTTCATGGAGCAGCATGCGGGTTCGTTCGACCCGGCGATCTTCCTTTTTGGGGTTCATGACTCATTGCCTCCCGGACATTATCGTTGATTTGTTCAGTAAGAGACAAAACGGACATTGGTGGTTATTGACCCATGCCAATAATGAACGCTATGTTCATTACAGAACATGATATTCAAAAAACAGGGGGGAGGTCAAATGGAAAATATCGGCGGGTATACCGGCTTGACAGGATTTATCCAGTTAAATCAGGTGTCCAGATGGTTCGAATCGGCTTCAGGGCGTTTTGAAGCGCTGAAAAACATTGATCTCCATATCGGGCAGGGTTCGCATGTGGCGATTGTTGGCAAGTCTGGTAGCGGCAAATCCACACTGCTCAATATGCTGACAGGCATCGATCATCCAAGTGAAGGCACGGTCAGGATCAATTCCACCGAAGTCCACACCTTGAACGAAAGCAGTCTCGCAAAATGGAGGGGAAAAAATGTCGGCATCGTATTTCAATTTTTTCAACTCGTGCCTACCCTGACCGTTGCGGAAAACATACTGCTGGCAATGGATTTTGTGAACGTCATCCCGGTCCGGGAGCGCGCCAGGCGAGCCGGGGAGCTGCTGTCCCTGGTCGGTATCCCGCAGCATGCCGGCAAGCTGCCGGCGGGTCTGTCCGGCGGCGAGCAACAGCGGGCCGCCATTGCCCGCGCCCTGGCCAACGACCCTCCGATTCTGGTGGCTGATGAACCGACCGGTAATCTGGACAGTAACACCACAGGAATCATCCTGAACCTGTTCACCGAACTGGCCGGGGCCGGCAAAACCGTGATTGTAGTGACTCACGAAAAGGTTTCCAGCGCCGGATATGACCGGGTCATTACCCTCAGGGACGGTGCTGTCGTTGCTGATACAAACCGCGAGAGGTAGTGTCATGAGCATGAAATTCAGAAAGATAACAGGCGATGTGCGGATCAATCCGGGGCGCATGATTCTTGTCATCCTTGCCCTGGTGGCCGGGTTGTGGGGCGTCGGCTCCATCCTGGTGTCGTATGCCATCCTGAGCCGCGATCTGAATGCGAATTTTGCCGGAACCAACCCTCTCCATGCTGCCATAACGTCCAACGATTTCCATCGGCTGGATCTGGCAGCCTTGAGATTGCGTCCCGATATCGAGGTAGCCGAGTTCAGGGATTTTGCCACGCTGAGGATCGAGACGCACCCGGATGAGTGGATCCCGTTATGGCTGTTCGGCGTTGAAGATTTCGGTAATTTTAATCTGGCGCGGATTTTCGACCAAAAGGGGAACAGCGGGCCGACATTGCCTGGAGACGGGGCCATGT
>VEOV01000207.1 GCA_012026855.1 Geobacter sp. | reverse complement strand
TACGGCCGTACGCCTCGTCGCCTCAATCCTCGCCGCCTTGATGGCATCTTCGATTTGAAATCGGTTACAGGACTGAAAACGCCAAAAGGCCCCCGAAAAGGACCTTTTTCCTGTCACGCCTGTTATAAGCGTTGCGGCTTTATAACTTATAAAAGCCGGGCTGTCAATCATTTTTTTTAATTATTACTATGATATCAACTAGTTGCACCGACAGCAAACAGCTGACTGCCTATCAAGAAGTGCAGATTTTTCGGCAAGATCAAGGCTGTCGAGGTACGACGCGGAGACGTAGCAGCGCTACGTCGCACAAGGAGTGCCGAAGACTTACGCAGATATTGCCAAAAAGCTGCGCTTCACAGTGTGACGCCCATGGCGTCGGCCACCGTATGCATATCCTTATCACCCCGCCCCGAGAGACAAACCACGATACTCTGCTCCTTCGGCAGAGTCGGCGCCAGCTTGAGCACATGGGCAATGGCGTGTGACGACTCAAGTGCCGGAATGATCCCCTCTTCCCTGGTCAGCGCCTTGAACCCCTCCAGCGCCTCGTCGTCGCTGATGGGCACATACTCGGCCCGGCCGCTGTCCTTCAGCCAGGAATGTTCCGGTCCGACACCGGGATAATCCAGACCGGCAGAGATTGAGTGGGCGTGGGCGATCTGGCCGTCACCATCCTGCAGCAGGTAGGTTTTGTTGCCGTGCAGTACGCCGACGCTCCCGGCACAGAGGGGGGCGGCATGCTTGCCGGACAGAATGCCGTGACCTGACGCCTCGACACCGATCATCCGGACAGATTCATCCTGCAAAAACGGGTAGAACAGGCCGAGGGCATTGCTGCCGCCGCCGACCGCTGCTACCAGCACATCGGGCAGGCGCTCTTCAGCCTTCAGATGCTGGTCACGGGCCTCCTTGCCGAAGATCGCCTGAAACTCCCGTACCATGGCCGGATAAGGATGGGGTCCGGCAACCGTGCCGATGACGTAGAAAGTGTCGCTGATGGTGGTCACCCAGTTGCGCAGCGCCTCGTTCATGGCGTCCTTCAGGGTGGCGGTCCCAGAGGTCACCGCGGTCACCGTGGCACCCAGCAGTTTCATGCGAAATACATTGAGCGACTGACGCTGGATATCCTCCGCCCCCATGAAGACCTCACACTCCATCCCCATCAGGGCGGCGATGGTGGCCGTTGCCACCCCGTGCTGCCCGGCCCCGGTCTCGGCAATCACCCGCCGCTTCCCCATCCGCTTGGCCAACAGTCCCTGGCCGATGGTGTTGTTGATCTTGTGGGCACCGGTATGGTTCAGATCCTCCCGCTTCAGGTAGATTCTGGCGCCGCCAAGCTTCCTGGTCAGCTTCTCGGCAAAATAGAGCGGATTGGGACGCCCCACATACTGCTTCAGGTAGTAGGCGAATTCGGCCTTGAACTCCCGGTCGTGCTTATAGCGTGCATAGGCCTTCTCCAGCTCCAGCAGCGCCGGCATCAGCGTCTCCGAAACGTATCTGCCGCCGAACTGGCCGAAATGGCCGTTTTTATCAGGATAAATCATTGCAGCTCATCTCCCTTTTGCCTGTTTGATAAAGTCCTTCACTTTTGCAGCATCCTTCTTCCCCGGTACTGACTCCACGCCGCTGGAGACATCAACGGCATAGGGGCGCACCTCACGGATGGCTTCTGCCACATTTTCGGGGTAGAGACCGCCTGCCAGGATTATCCTGCCGTACTGGCTCGCTGCCGCCGCCATCTCCCAGTTGAAGGTCTTACCGGTGCCGCCGTAGGCGTCGGGGGACCAGGCATCCAGGAGATAGCCGCTGACCTGATACTTTTTCAGCGGTTCGATGCTGACAATGCTCTGCATCCTGAAGGCCTTGATAACGCGGCGATTCACCTCAAGGCACTCCTCCGGCGTCTCGTCACCATGCAGCTGGACAATATCCAGGCCGCAGTAGTCGGCGGTCCAGTTGATCTTTTCGATCTCTTCGTTGACAAACAGGCCGACCGTCTGAATGAAGGGGGGGAGTTTGGCAATAATCTGCGCGGCCTCCAGCGGATTGATGTTGCGGGGAGATTTATCGTAAAAGACGAAGCCAAGCGCATCGGCACCGGCATCGACCGCCATCCTGGCATCATCAAGACTGGTTATGCCGCAGATTTTTACCTTTACCATCGGAGTTTTCCTCAATCAGTACTTGGTAACAATGACTATGCCGGTCTCGGTTATGGTATAGCCCCGGGCCGCATCTTTCACGTGGTCGTAGCCGATAATGGCGCCGTCAGGAATCACGATATTCTTGTCAATAATCGCCTTTTTGATCTTGGCGTGCCGCCCGATGGTGACATTCTCGAAAATGATCGAATCCTCCACCAGGCTGAAGCTGTTGACCCTGGTGCGGGGCCCGAGGATGCAACGCCGCACGATGCCACCGCTGGTGATGCAACCGGCGCAGACGTAGGAGTCGATATTGAGACCGCGCCGGTCTTCATCGTCAAAAACCGTCTTGGCAGGGGGGAGATTCCCCTGGTTGGTGAGCACCGGCCACTTGTAGTTGTAGAGGTTGAGCTGGGGCGAAACATTGATCAGATCCATGTTGGCTTCGTAGTATGATTCGATGGTGCCGACATCTTTCCAGTAGCCCCGCTCTTCCGCCTTCATGCCGGGGATCAGGTTGTCATTGAAGTTGTAGGCAAAGACCCGGTCGCCGGCGGCCAGCATTGCCGGAATGACATGCTTGCCGAAGTCCAGGTCCTCGTGGTGCTTGCGCCCCTCCTGCAGCACCTCGATCAGCTTCCTGGTGGAAAAGATGTTGTTCCCCATGGAAGCGAAGCAGACCTTCTTGCCGGGGTTCTGGTTCGGCT